>NZ_PYWK01000007.1 GCF_003049645.1 Metasolibacillus fluoroglycofenilyticus | reverse complement strand
AACATGTGTCTCAAAGTATCATTCGGTATTAGCCCCGGTTTCCCGGAGTTATCCCCATCTACAGGGCAGGTTGCCCACGTGTTACTCACCCGTCCGCCGCTAGCGTTACTTCGGTGCAAGCACCAAAATAACACTCGCTCGACTTGCATGTATTAGGCACGCCGCCAGCGTTCGTCCTGAGCCAGGATCAAACTCTCCATAAAAGAATTTGAGTAAGCTCAAATTTGTATCTGTCGCTACGCTTTCGATACATTAAAACATTTGCTGGCATCTTCATTCGATGTCCAAAATTGTGTTTCATCTATTCAATGAAACTTTATTCATTCACGTCTTGCTTGTTCAGTTTTCAAGGTTCATGTGTCGTTTTAAGCGACTGCTTAATATATTAAAACAAATAAATCTATTTGTCAACGACTTTTTATTTTTGTTATGCGTTTGTTTCGCAACAACGTTTATTAATATACACCTATATCATTCTATATTGCAACCATTTATTAAAAGAAAAAATATTCAGATTTTAATGCCGATAGAAATATTTAGTTTCTTCCTATTTATATAAATCGTAGTAAAGTAATTTCCCTTGTCAAATCTGTACAGTTTGATTCTTTGACTTCGGTACGATTACATCAATTATTTCTAATATATTTAGAAAACGCATCTTCAAAATCTATCATAAATTCCTTCGTACTTTAATTTGGCTGTATACAAAATTAGTCCTCTGTATAAATCGAGCTACAGCAGCCAATAAAAAAGAATAGCTATTACTAACGATGGGAAAGACATGATTAAAAGATTTTCTATACTATTATCACGCTGCTTGCTTCTTTCCCTTGTATCTGCTGTTTGATTAGCTCGCATGCGATCGCCACTAATAAATGCACCTGATAACAACATACTAATTATTAATAAAATTAATCCTACCCCACCAGCAAACCCTACTATCTTTTGTGTGCCTCCTGAAATAAGTGCCACAATTACTGCACCAACAGCTATTAGAACACCGTAAAAGAAGTACTTTCCTTTCAACCTAATCCCTCCATTCTTTGTTATTAATGTTATACGCAAACAACTACATTTTAGTTTCACCTTTAGATGCAAAAAGCTACCCAAACGCATTATTCGTCTGAGTAGCTAAGGTATTAATTATTAATGAGCCGCTGTCGCAAGGTAAAGTAAGAAGATTAAACCGAATACATACATTAATGGGTGAACATCTTTTGCTCGACCTTTAACAATCATTGTTAATGGATAAAATACGAAACCAATCGCTACACCTGTTGCGATAGAAAATGTTAAAGGCATCATTAACATCGTAAAGAATGCTGGTACAGCCACCTCGAATTTTTCCCAATCAATTTTACCAAGTGATGCAACCATTAAAACACCTACAACAATTAAAGCAGGAGCTGTTACGGCAGTAGTGACAACACTTAATAGTGGTAAAAAGAATAAAGATAACAAGAATAGTACACCTGTTACGATTGAAGCAAAGCCTGTACGAGCACCCGCAGCAACACCAGACGAAGATTCAACGAATGAAGTAATTGTTGATGTACCGAAAATAGAACCGATGATTGTTGCAATTGAATCAGAAATTAACGCTTTACCAGCACGTGGCAATTTATTATCTTTTACGAAGCCCGCTTGATTCGCTACAGCCATTAATGTACCTGCGTTATCAAAAAAATCTACAAATAAGAATGTTAAAATTACTGAAAGCATTGATAATGTGTAAAATTCAGCATCACCAAACGCTGAGAATAACGCTCCAAATGTTGGCTCAATTGATGGAGGTGCTGCTAGAATGCCTGATGGCAACTCCACTAAACCAAAAATCATACCTGCGATTGCAGTGATGGCCATCCCTAAAAATACACCTGCTTTTATACCACGAACCAAGAAAACAACCGTAATGATAATACCGAAAATCGCCAATAAAACTTGTGGGTCTGTTAAATTACCAATCCCAACAAATGTTGCAGGATTAGCAACTACGATGCCAGCATTTTTTAAACCTATGAATGCAATGAATAAACCGATACCTGCACCAACAGCTAATTTAAGCTCTAATGGAATAGCATTAATTAATTTTTCACGCAAACCTGTTAATGTTAAAATTAAGAAGAATACACCTGATACAAATACGGCAGCTAATGCATGTTGCCATGGGCTACCATTCGTTAAAATTACCGTATAGGCGAAGAATGCATTTAAACCAAGACCCGGAGCCAATGCTAATGGATATCTTGCAAAAATCCCCATAATAAATGAACCGATAGCTGCTGCAACTGCTGTAGCAACGAATACTGCCCCATAGTCCATACGAAGTGCTTCTGGTAAATTTGGAACATCATCAAGCGTTAATGTTAATGGATTGACAATTAGAATATAAGCCATCGCCAAGAATGTTGTAAACCCACCAAGAATCTCTCTACGGTAGTTTGTTCCAAGTTTATCAAACTCGAAATATTTTTTCATTGTGAATTGCGCCTCCGTTAATCGTCTATAATCCTTGGAAATAAAACCAACTAAAGAGACATGCCATTTCCACAAAAATGACATGTCTACGAATAAAGTATATGTATATTACAATACAAATCTACTTACATCGTAGTCAAATCATTTACGGTGATTTGGTAGAAACTCGCGAGCCTATTCCCGCTATTATACGACGACGTTATTTAATTTACATTCAATAATATATCATCTCATTTTTCATTTTTCAACTCATTTCCGAACATTTTCCCAATTTATCTTTATAAAGTTCGTGAAAACGCATTATTTTTATTTTCAAATCCAATTATTTCAAACATTAATAATGAACAATCCCTTTTCATTTTTATTTTCTTACTATTTAATCTGCATTTTCCCGCATACTATATAGTAAGGAAAGCCCTATGCTACACCACTTATAGCAAAACACTGTCTATTTTCTTAAATATTTCTTATTATAATATATAGTTGGAAAATTCAGCTTTTTAAAGGAGATGGCAAGCTATGTATGAAAATATTTTACGTCACCCTGGCCCTACACCAATTCCAAAGCGTGTAGAGTTGGCGATGAACAAGAGCATTATTAGTCACCGAACACCAGAATTTGTTGCACTTTATCGTGAAACTGTTAACTTAGTAAAGCCTGTATTCGGCACTAAAGAAGAAATATTATTTTTACCATCTGGTGGTACTGCGGCACTTGAAGCTGCTGCTGTGAATACTGTTTCAGCTGGTGAAAATGTTGTTGTCATAACAGTTGGTGCATTCGGTGATTATTTTGTTTCTATTTGTGAGCAGCATAAATTCCAAGTACATAAGCTAGAGAAAACTTGGGGCGAAGCATGTAACGCCCAGGAGCTGCGTGACTTTTTACAGCATATACCGAAAGTCAAGGCTGTTTTTATAACATACAACGAAACATCTACAGGGGTTTTAAATCCAATTGAAGAATTAACAAAAGTTGTACGCGAAGAAACAGATGCGTTAGTTATTGTAGATGGAGTAAGCTGTATTGGTGGCGTGACAGTGAAAATGGATGAATGGGGTATTGATATTTTAGTAACAGGCTCCCAAAAGGCGATGATGTTACCTCCCGGCTTATCATTAGTAGCTGTAAGTAAGCGAGCATGGCAAGTTATCGAGGCTAACCAGACACAGTCCTATTATTTAAACTTACTTAGCTATAAAAACTGGGCTGAAAAAGATATGACGCCGAACACGCCTGCTATTACGCTATTATATGGCTTAAACGAGGCATGTAAGCTCATTGCAGAGGAAGGTGGAATTGAACAAACTGCCAAACGCCATCATGTGATGAAAAAAATGGTGCGTGCTGCAATGATGTCATTAAATATCGAGCTATTAACAGAGGACAGCTATGCTTCGCCAACAATTACAGCAATTAAAGCACCTCAAGGTATCGCATTAGGTGACCTTGTAGCACATTTGAAATCAACGTATCATCTTGACTTTGCAGGTGGGTTGGGCCCGTTACAAGGCGAA
The DNA here is from genome assembly GCF_003049645.1 of Metasolibacillus fluoroglycofenilyticus. Taxonomy (GTDB): domain Bacteria; phylum Bacillota; class Bacilli; order Bacillales_A; family Planococcaceae; genus Metasolibacillus; species Metasolibacillus fluoroglycofenilyticus. The sequence goes on along the minus strand of NZ_PYWK01000007.1, from coordinate 76,071 downwards.
ATTTTCCGTTTTGGTCACATGGGCTATTGCTTCCCTAGTGATGTGCTACAAGCCGTTTCATTAATCGAAGCTGCTCTACAAGACTTTAAATATGACTTTACACCAGGCGCAGGCGTACTTGCCGCACAAAAAGTATTTTTAGAAAATGCAAAATAATAAATGAAGGAGGCGCTTTATTAGCTCCTCCTTTATTTGTTAGGAAATTGAAGATAATATGAACTACATAATATTGCTTCGTTTTGGCTTGCAAACTTATAAAATTTAAGCAGCCCCGTACAAGATTCACATCCCTAGAATCAACACTTCAACTTCTGCTCTCGATTGCTTCATATGATAAGCATATAGATTTAAGTTCAACGGGGAAACTTGCCTTCCTCGTTGCTGTATTTCTCGCTATCAATCAAATTAACAACTTGCATTTTGATTTGAGTAAGAGTACAATTCAACTATTCAATAAATTAATTGAATAGTTGAGGTGGAAGATTAAATGGTTGATGAACGACAATTAAAAAATATCTTGTATCAAGAGTTTGCAAGAATCGGGAAATGTGTTTCTAGTCCTAAACGATTAGAAATTCTTGACCTTTTGCAGCAAGGACCAAAATCTGTTGAAGCTTTATCAAAAACAACTGGAATGTCTATTGCAAATGTTTCGCAGCATTTACAAGTTCTATATGGAGCTAGATTAGTAAAATTCAAGAAGGATGGCAATTATGTGATATACGAGTTAGCTAGTATAGAAATATCCCATTTTTTAGATTCTTTATTCCAATTATCTGAAAGGCAATATGTAGAAGTAAGACAAATTAAAGAGGAGTTCCTGAATAATACAATAGGCTTAGAAGGTATTTCTTTATCCGAATTAAAAGAGAAAATGGAATCTGGTCAAGTTCTTCTTTTAGATGTACGTCCTAAGGAAGAATATGAAGCTGCGCATATTCCTGGCGCAATCTCAATCCCAATTGAAGAACTCGAAGAACATCTTTCGTCTCTACCAGTAAACTGTGAAATCGTTGCTTACTGTAGAGGTCCTTATTGTTTAATGTCAGCTAAAGCTGTAGAAATTTTAAATTCAAATGGAATCCATGCTATGCGCTTACAAGAAAGTGTACAAGATTGGATGAATGCAATTAACTAGCCGGAAAGATGGTGTTAACCTACATGGATACTACAAATCATTTAATTAAGGAATATGTAGAGTCTCCTGAAAAATTAAAAAGGATGTACAAAAAAGTTTTAATGGTTGTGAGTTTATCACAAATTTTTGGTGGAGCAGGTCTTGCTGCTGGTGTCACTGTAGGTGCCCTGCTAGCCCAACAAATGCTGGGAACTGACGCATTTGCTGGATTACCCTCTGCCCTTTTTACATTAGGCTCTGCAGGTGCAGCTTTTATAGTTGGAAGGCTTTCTCAGCGATATGGGCGGCGTGTAGGTCTTACTTCAGGCTTTATTGCTGGAGGACTTGGAGCAATTGGCGTTATTATAGCTACTTTAATTAATAGTGTTTTTTTATTATTCTTATCGCTTTTCATATATGGCGCGGGAACCGCGACAAATTTGCAGGCTCGTTATGCAGGAACTGACTTAGCAGATAAAAAGCAACGTGCTAAAGCAATAAGTACTACGATGGTTATGACGACATTTGGTGCTGTTGCAGGACCAAATCTAGTTGAAGTTATGGGAAAATTCGCACAGCTCTTTAATATTCCCTCATTAGCTGGGCCATTTATATTATCCGCTGTTGCGTATATTATGGCGGGCTGCATACTTTTTATTATGCTTCGCCCAGACCCCCTACTCTTAGCAAAAGCAATTGAAGCTCATCAACAGCAGCAATCTGATGGAATAGCCCCTGCTATTACTTCCAGCAATAAAAAAGGAATTATTATTGGTGCAGTTGTTATGATTCTTACTCAAATTGTCATGGTCGCTATTATGACAATGACACCTGTTCATATGCAGCATCATGGTCATAGCTTAGGTGCAGTAGGAATCGTTATCGGCTTTCATATTGGTGCAATGTATCTCCCTTCACTTGTAACAGGCGTTCTAGTAGATAAAGTTGGTAGAACAGCTATGAGTATTGCATCTGGTATTACATTATTACTTGCAGGTCTATTAGCTGCTTATGCACCAAGTGATTCGATGTTTATTTTAATAGTCGCCCTTTCATTATTAGGTTTAGGCTGGAATTTCGGATTAATTAGTGGAACAGCCCAGATTGTTGATTCCACAGAACCCTCCTCCCGCGCTAAAGTACAAGGTACAATCGATGTTTTCATTGCACTAGCAGGGGCGTCGGGTGGGGCACTTTCAGGAATCATTGTTGCGAACTCTAGCTTTACTACCCTATCCTTAATCGGTGGCATTTTATCATTATTACTTATACCTGTTATCATATGGTATCGCAAAACATGAGGCTATAGCGCTCTCTTTTCATTTAAGGAAAGCGCCTCAAAAGCAGGCAATGCACTGCTTTTGAGGCGCTTTCGGTGAAGTTACATCAAATATGATTTGGTACAGTAAAAGTAACCGTAGTCCCCACATTCACTGCACTTTTAAGCTCTAAACCTTTGCCGTAAGACTGCTTCAAACGTTGCTCAGTATTAACAAGCCCTATCCCTCTTTTTTGGTCAGATTGAATCGTGAAAATTTGCTTAACCTGTTCCTCATCCATCCCTACACCATTATCGATAACAGAAATTTCCGTATAGCTGTCATTTTTGCGAATTCGTATAATGATTGTTCCTCCGTCGATTCGCTTTAATATGCCATGGTTGACCGCATTCTCTACTAACGTTTGAATTGACAAAGGTGGAATCATTACATTTTCGACTTCATCTATTTCCCATATTACATATAACTTGTTTCTAAACCGCTCCTTTTCAATATATAAATAGGATTCAATCAATTCAAGCTCAGATTCAAGAGAGACAAGTTTATCTACATTTTTCAAATAGAAGCTACTTTGCAAATAAATTGTGAATTTATCGAGAAGCTGAATCATTCTCGACATATCTGTTTCGCTTAATGTAACAATTGCATTCAGTGTATTTAATAAAAAATGTGGGCGTATTTGAGCCTGCAACCATGCCGCTTCCATTCTTAATCGCTCATTAATAGATACTTTTAAATTAGTTAGCGCATGCACCCGCGCATTTAACTCTATAGCATCAACTGGTTTGACAACATAATCATTTGCCCCTGCTAAAAATCCAGTATAAATATCTTCCGTAAGTCCACGAGCGGTTAAAAGCAATATTGGAAGCTCAGCCATGGAAAATTTTTCACGAATCAAACGAGTTAATTCATATCCAGACATATTCGGCATCATTACATCTGAAATAATTAAATCCCAGTCATTCCCTTCAAGCCTTCTCAACGCTTCTTTTCCGCTAGTAACAGTTTCTACCTCATATGCATCCTCTGAAAGAATATTTGTTAACACCCTTAGATTCACTGGGTCATCGTCAATTGCTAAAATTTTTGGTCTATATGACGATAATGTACTTTTAGTAGCTGTTTCAATCACTGCACTCGCAATTTCGTTTAAAGAAGACTCATCTTTATCTATAAGTAAAGCCGTTGCTATCGGCTTTTCAATTGAGCCTCCCGCTAACGGTAATGTAAATGCAAAGACTGAGCCCTTGCCTAAAACAGAGCTCGCTCGCAATGACCCACTATGTAGCTCCACTAATTGCCTGCAAATGCTTAACCCAAGACCGAGTCCACCCCCAATAGCGGTAATACTAGAATCCCCTTGTTCATATGGTTCAAAAATAACTTGGAGTGTTTGTTCATCCATTCCAATGCCCGTATCTGCAATATAAATATGGGCCATTCCATCCTTCGTATCGGCAGTAATAGTAATTGTACCTTCCTCTGTGTATTTAACGGCATTATGAAGAAGATTAAATAAAATCTGAATCAAGCGATTTTTATCTGCAATTATATGAGGAAAGTCATTTAAAATATTCACTTCCATTTCAATGTTTTTATTTTCGATAAGCACTTTAAGCATATCGATAACACCTATGGAAATTGCTTTAATATCTATATTCTCTAATTGGAGTTGAATTCGATGCTCCTTCAGACGAGTAATATCCAATAAATCTTCTATTGTCCTTGACATATGGTGCCCAATTGTTAGTTGAAGAGCCAAATCGTCCTGCATTTTAGCATCTAGCTGTCTTGATTTATTTCGTAAAATAGACTGTGTAATATTAATGATTCCGTGTAATGGATTTCGAAGCTCATGCGATGTATTCGCAAGAAATTCGTCCTTTCGCTTAATCTCTTTTTGAAGTTGAATAGCAAGCTCCTCATTCGAAGCATTTAATGCTAATAATTGCTTGTTTTGTTGCTCCGTTTTCTGCGTCCTCTCTGCAAAATCTTTGCTCATAAGGATGACATTGAGCAATACATAAACACCAACAGCCGGCAGCATTAATTCCCATGATTGATACCAATTTTTCCCGATTGCAAAATCATTAAAAAAGGCTAAAAAGATAATGCCCATTCCAATTAAATTGATTTTTGCATTTCTATTTTGATTACGAATGCTCTTATAAATTACATAAATTAAATAGAAAAAGGTAGGAACAGCTAAATAAAAGACTTGGAAAAAGAGCGCTTGGAAAAATACCGGTTGTGTAAATAAAGTTGTAACAATAAGCGCTGTATGTACAATAGCTAGCACGTAAAGCACCCTTTTTGAAAACTCCTCTTTATGCCAATGCCATAATAAAATGACATAGAATAGCGAACTTGCCTCTGTCAATATGTATTCTAATCTAGTCCCCCATAACCAAGACATTTCTGAAAAAATCAGTGTATAGTAAAACGGAACTGCGAATAAAGCGCGCGCAGAAATAAGCATAGAAAACATCCCAAATATAAAAAATGCCCGCTCTTGTCTACGATGTAAAGAAAAAAGAACCATAAACAAACCAATGATAAAAATACTGCCGTTAATAAAAAGAGTGGCGATTGTATTTATATTAAACTTCCGCGAGACAGTTGATGCTTCCCCAAAATAAATCGAGTTTTCAAGTCCACCACGAATATGCTCAAAGCTAGATACTTGAATCGTGAGCAATACCTCATCTGATTGTGCAAAAAAATAGCCTATGCTCGGTGACATTTCCGAAGCATGTGAAGATGCGTCTTGCCCAACTACACCATTTCTAGAGATTTCATCTTGGTCTACAAAAAAGGTGTACGCACTGTATTGATAAGGTATATAAATGGCTAACGCTTGCCCCACATATTTTTCAGGAATTTTAATTGTTGTACTATATGTCCCAAATGAATTGGTATTTCCCATATGGGTTTGAAATGAACTTGGGAGTGTAACGACTTCCCCCCGTTGCGATTTCACTTCGTCTGGCGTTAATAATTTTTCTTCAAAAAAGTGCCATTCACCATCTAAATTTGTATAAAAATCTTTCGTTTGGAGCTGGTCACTGAAATCAAATAGCCCCGACGCAGCAACCCTACAGCTAGCTATCAACATAATTGAAAATAAGGCTGCTATACATACTAATACATATCGTTTATACCTAACTAACAAATAGCTCATCCTCACTTCATGTACTTATTCCCTTACTTACCGACCACTTCTCTCATAAATATATTAACCTCATATGAAAATACAAAAAACCCATTTTGAAAAAATTCATCAAAATGGATTTTTATTAATAAACTTTCATGAACATCGGTTCTTTTCATTAATAATATGGTGATATCATTATATATACTAACACACCTGTAAAACTAACATACAACCAAAGCGGCATCGTCCAGCGCGCAATTTTTCGGTGCTTTTCTTTTTGCATATTCAAACCTCTGCCTAGCGTAACTAAGGCTAGTGGTACAATCAATGCTGCAAGAACGATATGTGTAAGTAGCACAAAATAATAAATATACATCAATATACCGTCTCCACCATAGCTAGTCGATTCAGCCATCGCATGATACGTTAAATACGAAATACAAAATAGAAATGTAGAGACAAATGCAGCAACAATAAATGTTCGATGCAATTGAATATTTTTCTTTTTAATCATAATTAAAGCAATCAGTAAAAAGAGAAATGTAAAGCTATTCAAAAACGCATTTAGCATCGGCAATACCGTTAATTGCATGCCCAAAATTGTACCGTCCGTACTTTTTGGCAAAAAGTATGTCCCAAAAATAACCCCTATTACAACAATAGATAAAACCCAAATCAGCGGATTATAATTTCGTTGTTTTACATTATTCATCTGTTTTCAACTCCTAAAATAGCCTAACCAATTTTTTAGCATCATTACAATAAATTATACTACATCTAAACTAAAAGAAATGAATTATTTGTCACGATTTAGTGGCGAAACTTAGAAGTAGAGCGTTCAAAAAGCCATGTAATAACAGTAAAAAAGCTGCCATCTGTAAAATCCAGATAGCAACTTCCGCTAGAATCTATATGAGCTACGGTAAACAATTTTATCCCGTATTAACAAATTTGTTTGCGACGAGTAACCGCAGGAGCAGGCTGTAAGATCCCCACTTCAAAACAGCAAGTAAAATCAAGATGTTGAAGTGGGGGATCAAACAGCCTGTAAAAACTAAGAATGAGGCCAACACGATGTTGGTCACACAAGCATTTTTGCAGGATGCGAAGATCCTTGCTTGTGTACCTCTATCACCAATCAGTGGGGATAAGTCCCCCCACTGATTGAAGGTTCACTTTATTACTAATAAATAGCTATCGGCCCATATGGACCTTCGATAATCTCGATTTTCGTTTCGAAAATATCGGTCAAAACTTCCGCATTCATTACCTCTTCTACCGTTCCAAAAGTGGCAATTTGTCCATCTTTCATCGCACAAATTCGGTCAGAATATTTAGCTGCAAAGTTTATATCATGCATTACAGTTACAATTGTTCTTCCGAATTCAATAGCAGCATGTCTTAAATGCTCCATCATTTGAACAGAACGAGCCACGTCCAGATTGTTTAGAGGCTCGTCCAAAAGCACATATTCCGTCTCCTGACACAAAACCATTGCGACATATGCCCTCTGTCTTTGCCCACCCGAAAGCTCATCTAAATACCGATTTTCCAAATCAGTCAAATCTAAAAAATCAATATATTTAGAAATAATCGCCTCATCCTCTTTCGTTAATCTCCCCTTTGAATAAGGAAAACGTCCAAATCCAGCTAGTTGTCTAACAGTAAGTCGCGTTACAAAATGATTTTCTTGTCGCAAAATCGTTAAAACCTTTGCTAAGTCCTTTGATTTTGATGCAGAAACATCCATATTCGCTACCATAATTTGCCCTTCATCCATATTTAAAAGTCTGCCAATCATTAAAAGTGTTGTAGACTTTCCCGCGCCATTTGGGCCAATCAATGACGTCAGACCCGCTTTCGGTATTTCAATATTCAAAGGTCCTATTTTTACTTTATCCGTATATAATTTTCTCGCATTATCAATTTTTATCATAGAGCCCTCTTCCTTAAAATAACAGTTAAAAATATAATTCCACCTAATAGTTCAATAATAACTGAAACTACACCTTGCGCATTGAATACATGATACATTAAAAAGTATGCACTCGTTATTACTAAAAATCCGATAGCAAGAGCCATTGGGAAAATATATCGATGGTCGTAAGTTGGCGCTGCTTGATAACTCAAAGTTGCTACTAAAAATCCATAGAAAGTAAGTGGTCCAATCAAAGCCGTTGAAATTGACATCAAAATCGAAACTAATATAAGCGTATAAATGATACTCGATTGATGCTTTACGCCAAATGAAGTTGATACATCCCTCCCAAGTGACAGTACATTTAGCTTCTTAGAATTAGCAAGAAGTAATAATGCTACAATTATGACCATTGGAATTACGATTGGGAAATATTCAGCATCTGCATTATTAACAGAACCAAATAATCTTGCCTGTAAAATATCAAACTCAGAAGGTGCTAACAGTCTTCTCATAAAAGTTGAGATAGAACTCAGCCCTGTTCCAATAATAATTCCAACTAAGAGCATAAGTTGTAAATTTCCGTACTTTCCAGAAAGTAACCATCCATAAAGAATTAAACTCATCAAGACCATCACTATTACTTGAAAGAAAAATGACCCAACACCACTAAAATTTATTAATGCACTCGCACCAAAGAAAAATATAGTACTCGTCTGAATTGTTGAATAAAGCGATTCAAAACCTAAAAGTGAAGGAGTGATAATTCGATTATTAGTAATCGATTGGAAAGCAACAGTGGATAAACTCTGACAAACTGCCGCAATAATCATTGCCACAAGCGCCACAATCCTTCTCATAACAACAGGGATAAAGGACGGTGAATCTATTGGAACAGGATTGTTATAAACTAAAAGCCCATACGAGGCGAGAATGCCTAAAGCAATCAATGTAATAAGCAAAATCCAATAGCGCTTTTCTTCTTTTTTAGAGCGAAAAGCTCGAGCTGACCTTTTTTCAATAGGTAGGCTAGATTCGATTTCAACATTTTCTTTATTTCTATAACCTAACGCGTTCATCTTTCTAGCCTCCTTGGTTTTCTTTGCCTTAATAAAATAGCAATAAATACGACTGCCCCAACCGTTCCAAGTATTAAAGAAACAGGTACTTCGAAAGGCTTGATAATTGTTCGAGAAATAATATCACAAACAGTGATCGTCCCCATCCCAATCACACATACCCAAGGCAAATTACTTCTCAGGTCGTCTCCTCTAAACATTGAAACAATATTCGGCACAATTAAACCTAAAAAAGGTAAATTCCCAATAACAGCGGCAACAATACCAACTGCAAAAGAAATAAGACCCGTACCCAAAAGAACAATCCGATTGTAATTCACGCCAAGACTTGTCGCAACATCTTCCCCTAGCCCAGCTAAAGTTAAGCGATTAGCATAAATAAAAATAAGCAATGTCACAATGACAATAAGCCATAAATATTCATATCTTCCAACTTGGACTGCCGCAAAAGAACCGACAAACCATGTTTCAATATTTTGCGTCGCTTGAAAAAGAAGCCCGATGAAAGTAGATACAGCGGAAATAACTGCGCCTAGCATCAGCCCAATGATTGGGACAATTAAAGACGAGCGCAGCTTAACTCTTCTTAAAAATAAAAAGAAAATCATCGTTCCTATAAAGGAAAAAATGATAGCACCAGTCATTCTTAAAAGTAATGTTGGTGCGGGGAATAACAAGTATACAAAAAGAAGCCCTAAACCTGCCCATTCAATCGTTCCTGTTGTAGTAGGTTCAACTAAACGGTTCTGTGTAATGAGCTGCATAACGAGCCCTGCCATTGCCATGGCGGCTCCCGTAAGCATTAATGCCGCCGTTCTCGGAACGCGAGTAATGAAAAACATCTCCATTCCATCCTCTTGTCCACGTATATCATAAACTCCGGTAAACAGTGAGATAATCCCTAAAATAATAACAACTATGACCGTTAGTATAAAAGGTTTTGTCCATATTTTATTGTGGTTATAAAGCTGGGGCTGAGAATTACTCTCAACCCCGGCAATTATGTTTTTCGGCACTATGTTATACTCCTTTACACTATTTCAAAGTGTTTGCAAGGTTTTCAAATAACTCTAAATACGTTTGAAGTGATTCATTTGTATAAGTGTCATTTGGCGCATAAATAATTTGCCCTTTAGAAATAGCTGTTACATTTTGAAGTGCAGGTGAATTATCAATAACGTCCTTGGCAGGAACAGAACCACTTTCAGCAGATACTGCCGCATCACGGTCTAATACGAAAATCCAATCCGGATTGCTTTGTGCAATAGCCTCAACAGAAACTTCATCGCCTTGGTGATCTGAAGTAGATTTGTCAACCTCTAATGCTGGAGCCCATCCAAAGATTTCGTACATTGGTCCCCAAACACGTCCAGAATGTGGAGCTGCGAAACCAATATTACCACCAGAAACAATCACACTCATTACTTTATCTGTTCCATTATAGGCAGATTTAGCATCTTCAATCGCTTTATCAAAATCAGCTACTAATTGTTTCGCTTCTTCATTTTTATCGAAAATTTGTCCTAATGCGATTGTAGCATCTTTCAGCCCATTTACTAAATTTGCACCAGGTGTAGCTGCTTCCTCAGAAACATCAAAATTAAGGTCAATAACAGCAGCGTTTGGCACTAATTTTTTGATATCTTCATAATAGCCAGCAAATCGTTGACCAACGATGACAAGCTCAGGGTTTGCAGCAGCAATAATTTCAAGATTTGGCTCACGGTGATTCCCAATATTTTGAATCGATTCATCTTTTACATATGGTGAATCCGCAGGCATTACATCCTTTGGCACAGCAACTAATTCAATATTCCAATCTGATAAAGTTTCAAAAGTTCTATTATCTAAAGCAATTACATTCTTTGGATTTATAGGAACAGTAACCGTTCCATGAACATCAGTGATTTCAACCGTCGTAGGCTCAGCAACTTCTTCACTCTCATTAGTAGACTCTGACCCTTGGTTACTTTCACTGCTTTGGTTCGTTTCATTACTTTGATTACTTTCTTCATTGTTCGAAGTTGAGCAAGCAGCTAACATTAATGTTAAAACTGCCACCATAATCATTAATTTTGAAAACATAGATTTCTTCATACATATACTCCTTCATCCTGTAATTTATTGCGAAAATGATATAGTCAATAGATTATGTTTAATTGTAATTGGTATTGATAATCATTTTCAATTGAACGTTCTGTGGATTAGTATAATCATTAATTATGTGAAAATCTTGTGAATGACTAAAAATGATACATTTTCTCAAAATAATAAAACACGAGTATCATTGGCTAAAGCCATTGATACTCGTGTTTTTCAAATCTATTTAATATTGTAAACTACCCTTTATCGTACTTTTCAATCATAGAATAGCCTCTGCCATGGATTGTTTGTATATAGCGGTCTTTCTTCTCACACTTTAGCTTTTTTCTTAAATACCCAATATATAAATCTACTACATTTTGATTGACTGCTACATCATATCCCCAAACCTGATCTAACAGCATTTCACGACTCAATATTTTATTTTTATTTTTGATTAAAAATAAAAGTAAGTCGTACTCGCGCTTAGTAAGGGGAAGATTCTCACCACCTTTTGTTACAATGCTATGAGATTCATCAACCAAAAGGTCTTTAAACTGAAAGAGATTGGTCACGTTTGCCCGAATACAATCCTCTCGTCTTAATATAACTTTTATTCTTGCCACTAATTCTTCTTTGGCAAATGGTTTTCTTATATAATCATCTGCCCCTGCTTTTAATCCTGCTATGCAGTCCTTACTAGATATCTTATCAGTCACAATAATTATTGGTGTCGTTTTAACCACCCTTATTTGTCTACAAATTTCTGGTCCAGATATACTTAACGAATCCCAATCCAATACGATAATATCCCAATCCTGCTCATATACTATATTTAAACCTTCATTTTCATTATGAAGTGTTACGGCGAAATAACCTTCTTGTGTTAAACCACTTACGATTTTTTTTGCTAAAGACCGCCCGTTCTTGATTACCAACACCCGCTTCATCTACAGTCACCTCTACTTCACTACCTAAAATAATTTATCTCAAAAGAATATCAGATTTATAAATCATCAATTATACCTCAGCGTAATTGCGTCCAGATTTTTTCGAGTTTACTCGAAAATTCCCCTTTAAAATCTGTGATATCCGCCAGAGCTTGGCCAACATAATATTGGTCACTCAATCGTTATCATAGGATGTGGCGGTATTAGTACGTATAATTTTAGCATCTATGAAAATCTTGTGTAAAGGGTTAGCAGGTGGGTATTGAAAAAGTCCGATGTGTTCATTTAACTATTGAAAGTTCGATTCATCTGTATCTATTATTACGATTTCGATGCAAAATACTCTATTGAACCAAGTTACTCCATATTTTCTTTTGATAACGGATATGTAATTCACAGACCGTGTTTCGCCTTTAATGTATTGAAAACGGTGGAATAATTCGTGTACGAGAATAGAATATAAACTTTCATAATCCCATACAATTCGATATTTACAATTGCTGTCGGATAATTATTATAAAGAATGAGTGTACAATCTATAAATTGTTCATCTCGATAATTAAAAACTCACTTACTTTCTATTTTAAAACGCAGTAATGGTGCTAGTGAATTTTCTTCACTAACACCATTATTATAGGGCCATATAAAGAACTTTACCGACACTATGCATTTAAGGTCAATCATGCAAGATTCTTTTGGCAAGTAAAAATCAAGACTCTAGTAACATAATTATTACATTTTTAAAGTGATGTAAGTATCTTTTTATAATTCACTAACATTTTTGCTGCGTGAGCACGAGTTGCCTGATTCTTCGGAAGAAACATTCCCCCTGAACCTTCAGCAATACCGAGTTCTACAAGCATTGCAATTGCTTTTTGTGTTTCTTCATCATATAATGCAATATCAGGAAAATTTGCTTGTTGCTTTGGCTCATAAGCCATACCAGTCATTTTTTCGTATGAGCGATAAATCATTAATGCGAGTTGTGCACGTGTTACATCTGCGTTTGGCTTAAACGTCTCGTCTGAAAAACCGTGGATAACACCATTTGCGTATGCTCTCTCTAATTCTTCCAGCGTTTCAAGTTCGATACCATGAATATCAGTAAACGAAACTGTTGAACGTTCTGTCAACCTGAGAACTCGAACAATCAAGCTCGCCGCCTGCATTCGAGTGACATGATTGTCAGGACCGAAATCCCCATTCGGATAGCCTTTAAACCATCCATTACGATAAGCCTCTTTGATATATTCTTCTGCCCAATGCCCATTAATATCTGAAAATGGTGCTACTTTTAATCGTTTAATCATTAATGTATATACTTTTTCCTTGCCATCTTCTGCATGAACAACAATTTCAATCGTATTTTCGCCATCTGCTAAATCAATCTGTATCCTTCCTTCCACTTTCTCGCCATTGACGAAAATGCTCGCGCCATGATGGGTCGTTTCAAAAGTGATGTCAATCGAATCCGCTTCTGTTTCTATTTGATACACCGTTTCATCTGCTGAAAATCCCTTAAGAATATTGTTTTCACCTTTATACACTACCAAATTTGCTAAATTCGCATTGGACGATGGAATCAAATCGCCTCCCCCACCATGCTTTCTATACACCGTAACCGTATATATTTTTTCCTTGCCATCTTCTGCACGAACAACAATTTCAATCTTATTTTCGCCATCTTTTAAATCGATTTGCATCCTTCCTTCCACTTTCTCGCCATTGACGAAGATGCTTGCGCCATGATGGGTCGTTTCAAAAGTGATGTCAATCGCATCCGCTTCTGTCTCTATTTGATACGCCATTTTATCTGGTGAAAATCCCTTAAGAATATTATCTTCACCGCTATACACTGCTAAATCTGCTAAATTTGCATTGGACGATGGAATCCAACCGCCTCCTCCACCGTTAGTAATTGGCATTCTGTACACCGTAACTAGATAAGTTTTCTTTGTCCCGTCTTCTGCGGTTACTTCAATGTCAATCTCATTATTTCCTACAGCTAGCGGAATCAATTGAGAAGGACGACCACTTAACACCTGTTGACTATCTATTTCCATTGTTGCAAATAAGTCAGCCGTTGTTGCTGTAATCTGAACTTCACGCACATGGTTGCCTACATTTGCTGTATAACGCAAATCATTTGATGAGAACCGTTCATTCATACTACCAGTACTTAAAACGATATTTTGTAAGTCAGCATTTCGGGATAAAGCCGTCGTTGAAAACTGCGCTAACACGTCATACGTTATTCCCTTATCATTTTTCGCATATGCTCGATATTCATATGATGTATTTGGCTCAAGACCTGTTACCTCAACAGCGAAAATTCCGTTGCTAACTGTTTGTGCTACTAGCCTCATATAATTGTCTGTACTTCCACTCTTACGATACTCAATTCCTTGCTCGGTGACAGGCTTCGTCCCCACCGACGTTACCTCGCCTGCAAGCATCACAAATGTAGCCGTTATTTCTGTAGCTGTCCCAGTCGAGACGGTCGGAGCTTGGTGAGCTTTTAATACAATGTCACTATTTGCACTTAAGGCAGCGCCATCTGTAGAATCATCATATTCAGCTGTCGTTAGACTAACTGTTACATTCGTGATATCTCCAACATAAGGTGCAATGGCATTGCCATTTAACGTAATATGCACTGTTTTTGAATCTATTCTTGCTACAGCGCCCTTACTTACTCCGGATGGGAGATTACTCACCGTCCAATTCACTGGGTTTAACGTTTCGACAAATGTGCCACCCTTTAACATGACGATAATCTTTTTACCATCTTCTTCTGCCTCCCAAATATCATCTAACTGAGATAATGAAATCGATTCGGAATCGTTCGACGCTATAATTGACAGTGGAGGAGTAACTGTTACATTCACATCGCTTGTCAATACCGTTCCAGCTACTATTAAGTCTAGAGAATGATTGCTATCAAAATCGGTGCCGTCAAATGATAACGTCACAATTGCTTCAGTATCATTTGTCCTCTCCACTTGGCTGATTGTCAAACCTTTAGGTGCATTTTGTAATGTAAAATCACTTGCAATCAGTGGACTTTTAAACGTTGTGCCTGAAAGTGTAACCGTCAATCTTCTCCCATCTAAATTTTCTTCTGTTAAACTTTGATCGGCGCTTATTATTGCTGTAATATCTTGTGTTGTAAAGGTCATGACACTCCCATACGACGTTTCTTTTGCATTTGTCGCATAAGCGCGATATTCATAGGTTGTATTTGCTTCAAGACTATTTAACTCTACATTGTAACTACCTATATCTGCTAATGAATCGCTCACTTTTTTATAGCTACTTGCCCCACTTTTACGATACTCAATTCCCCGTTCTGTAATAGGTTGCCTTCCATCCGCCGTCACTTCTCCAGCTACCTCAGCCGAGTTCGTTGTTATATCGGTTACGTTCCCTGTCGAAACAATCGGTGCTTGTCCCGCCCGCAACACAATCCCACTTGCACTTAGAACTCCGCCACCCGTTGAATCATCATACTCTTCCGCTTTTAGACTTACTACCACATTCGTAATATCACCAGCATAAGACACAGTTGTATTTCCTCCTAATGTAATATGCACTGTTTTTGAATCTATTCTTGCTACAGCGCCCTTACTTACTCCGGATGGGAGATTATTCACCGTCCAATTCACTGGATTTAACGTTTCGACAAATGTGCCACCCTTTAACATGACAATAATCTTTTTACCATCTTCTTCTCCCTCCCAAATTTCATCTGACTCGGATAAAGTAATCCATTCGGAATCATTCGTTGCTATCACTGGCAATGGTGGAGTAACTAATAGAGCTGCTTCGCTTGTCAATACCGTTCCAGCTACTATTAAGTCTAGAGAATGATTGCTATCAAAATCGGTGCCATCAAATGATAACGTCACAATTGCTTCAGTATCATTTGTCCTCTCCACTTGACTGATTGTCAAACCTTTAGGTGCATTTTGTAATGTAAAATCACTTGCAATCAGTGGACTTTTAAACGTCGTACCTGAGAGCGTAACCGTCAATCTTCTCCCATCTAAATTTTCTTCTGTTAAACTTTGATCGGCGCTTATTATTGCTGTAATATCTTGTGTTGTAAAGGTCATGACACTTCCATACGATGTTCCAATTGTATTCGTTGCATACGCTCTTACTTCATAGCTCGTGCTCGGTGAAAGCCCTGTTAACTCAACCGTATAGTTCCCTGCTTCTGCCGTCTCTGCTACTACTTTCGTATAATCAGACGTTCCAGACTTACGATACTCAATTCCTCGTTCTGTCATCACTTCTCCACCGCTTGATGCAACTTCCGCGCTTATCATCGCAGAGTTAACCCCAATTTGAGCCGCATTACCTGTCTCTACAATCGGAGCAGAATTTGGTGCATATTCAATGAGTAAACGGGGAGGTTTATCTGTACTTCTTGCGAAAACCGTAAACGCACTTTCAACATTTGTTTCAGATAAATCTAATAAATCATCCGGAATTTCCCTACCATTCAAAACAAATGTTGCCATTCCATCGTCAACTTGTGAAACGATGAAGTTTTTCACATCAAATGAATAGGTAGAAGAACCGTTTACAATTTCTCGATCCTCTACAATTGGGTAATCTTTAGATAGGTTTACCCGAATCCCATCCTCTTGCCACCCGTCGTCCTCTGATCCATACAAATTAAGATGTGGCTGCATATCCAGCCACTCGCTCGGAGTTCTAAAAACCGACTTAACAAAAAACTCTAACGTTGCCGATTGAATGATTCTTGCTGGGTCAATACTGCTCACATCAAATTTCAACATTGATTCTGAATAGCCAAAAACCGTTCCTTCTATTTTTTGATATCCGACGATGAGTAAATTTTGTCCATCGAAATACCCTCCTGGATAAACACTCGTATCATCAATCATTTTATTAGCTACTGGCTCTAGCTCAATTGAATTTTCTGCGCTTGATTGTACAGATAAAAGTGTAGGCTCAAGCAACATAAAGAATAAAAAAAACACTAATATTCTATTAATAATTTTCATATTTCCACCTCGCCGTTTCTCCCCCGTTCTGTACACGAGGAAATTGTTTAAAGCAATAATACATTTGAGCATAACAATGCAAGGTTAAAATTAGGTTAAAAAAAAAACAAAAAACTTTAGAGAAATCTTCTTCTATACGGTTTAAAAATCATTCATGTGACTATCTTTCATATACACCAAACAACGACAATCTCAATTAAGAGCTCTCATTTGATTCCCTATAATACACAATTCTTATACCCGTACACCTGTTTCAAACAACAAAATTAAAATCAGAGGTTGTCCGAAAAGTCCATTTTGCTTTGACAGCGCATTGAAATAAAGATTTTCATCACGCCACTTTTACGGAAAGGTAACACCGCTAGAGCCAATGTTCATCCCATTTTTAAAAGAGGCGTTCTCTATTTATATGAGTCAACATTTTGTCAACCATCATTGCTACTGTCCAAAACGCCGGCTATGCACGGCTTTTTAGACAGCCCCTTCTTCTTTTATATCACAAAGGATTCTACTCGCTTCGTCATCATTGAATGTAACAATGATACATTTTTCGTTCTTTGAGCATTTATTGTTCTAATTTAAAATCATCAATTAACTCGATTAATCGAACCATCCAAAAAAGCTCCTTCCAAAAAGTTATTAGAAAATAACGATTCGAAAGGAGAAAAAAGATACGCCACGAGTTGCACGTTCATATTTATTTTGAAAAGAAGCTTTATAAATGCTGTACTATCAATAAATTCTATTCCCACTCAATCGTCGCAGGTGGCTTACTTGTAATATCATACAGCACGCGGTTAACATGCTTTACTTCATTGACAATACGTACAGAAATTTTCTCCAATACATCATATGGGATGCGTGCCCAGTCCGATGTCATCCCGTCGATAGAGGTTACACCGCGAATGCCGATTGCGTAGTCGTATGTGCGACCGTCGCCCATTACGCCTACAGAACGAATATCTGGTAGTACCGCGAAGTATTGCCAAATATCGCGCTCAAGGCCTGCATTTTTGATTTCTTCACGTAAAATATAGTCTGCTTCACGTACAATTTCTAATTTTTCCTCTGTTACTTCACCTAGTACACGGATACCTAGGCCCGGGCCTGGGAATGGTTGACGCCATACTACTGCTTCCGGCAGACCTAATTCCAATCCTAATGCACGTACCTCATCTTTGAATAATGTATTAAGGGGCTCAATTAGCTTAAACTTCATATCCTCTGGCAATCCCCCTACATTATGATGAGATTTAATTGTTTGTGCTGTCGCTGTGCCTGATTCAATGATATCTGTATAAAGCGTGCCTTGCGCTAAAAAGTCCATGTTATCTAGCTTTGCTGATTCCTCGTCAAATACATAAATGAATTCGTTACCGATGATTTTGCGCTTTTGCTCTGGGTCTGATACACCCTTTAGCTTGCTCATAAAGCGCTCCCGAGCGTCAATTTTAATTACTTTCATCTCAAAGTCTTCTGTGAAAGTTTTCATTACTTGCTCTACTTCACCTTTGCGGTTTAAGTTGTGGTCTACGAACATACATGTTAATTGATTGCCAATTGCTTTATGGATTAATACTGCTACAACTGAAGAGTCTACACCACCTGATAATGCACAAAGTACTTGTTTGTCGCCTACTTGCTCGCGAATTTTAGCAATTTCAATATCGATAAAGCTTGCCATCGACCAGTCGCCCTTCGCACCACACACATTAAACACGAAGTTTTTCAATAAGTCATTGCCATGAACAGAGTGACGTACCTCTGGGTGGAATTGAACTGCATATAGCTGATGCTCTACATTTGCCATAGCAGCTATTGGGCATGCCGAGCTTGTAGCCGTTATTTCGAAGCCTGCCGGTACTTCTGTTACGTGGTCACCGTGGCTCATCCAGACGATTTGCTCCTTTGGTAAATTTCCGAACAATTTGTCCTCCTGCACGATATTAATTTCTGCTTTACCGTATTCACGAGTTTCCGCGCTTTCTACTTTTCCACCTTGTGTATGTGCGATTAATTGCATACCATAGCAAATACCCAAAATCGGTAAGCCTAAATCGAAAATAGCCGAATCTACTTTGAACGCTTCGTCATCGTAAACAGAATTTGGACCGCCTGAAAATACGATTCCTATCGCGTTCATTTCTTTAATTTCTTGTGCTGTAATTGTATGTGAATGTAATTCTGAAAAAACACCGAATTCACGAATACGACGCGTAATTAATTGATTGAACTGACTTCCGAAATCGAGAACGACAATCTTTTCTTGCTCTTTTATTAAAGGAGTTGCCACAATTTTCACCTCTTCTAGTATATTTAATGCAGTCTACAATCACGAAAAACGCGTGGAAGTCATGCTTTCTACGCGTTCATTTCTAGTAAGTAGTAACACCACATTTTATTTTTTAAATTTTAACCGTTAATAAAAGGAAAATCAACTGCTAGCAAAATTGATGAAATATTCTTTTTTTATTAAAGGAAACTCTCCAAAAAAACCAAAATCCACCGAAACAAAAGAACAGTGCTTTTAATCTTTTAAAAAGTTAATCATTTTAAATCAATTGAAAAAGGTAATTGAGATAAAGAATGCACCTATCCCCTCACTATCCCAAAATAAAAACCGGGATATTTTCCAATGGAATACATAATATCTGCTTTTAAAAAGGAATATACCTTTAAATTAGAAATTCTAGCTATTCTGATACATTGCTGAAATTTCCTCTAACTCATTAATTAATCTCTGTATTAAAGGTTTTGGTGAGACTACTTTAATATGTTTACCCATTTTACTTAATAAAGAGGAAATAAAATTCAAATCCTTTTCATTCACATAAGCTTCAAAGAGATACATATTATCGTTTATAGGAGAAATCGTTACACTATCCCAAAGATGATTCTTTAGCATATTGAGACCTCTCTCCTGACAATGAATTTCTATTTTAATTTTATTATCAGGACGAAAGATAAAAATAGTGCAATAAAAACAAAAAAGAGCTGTAAACCCTTGACACAAAAGGGTTTACAGCTCTCCTATAATTACTCCCACTCAATCGTGCCGCCTGGCTTTGGAGACAGGTCGTAGCATACGCGATTGACATGCTTTACTTCATTAATGATACGGTCTGTAATTTTTAATAGGATTGGCCAGTCAATTTGTTCAATAGTTGCTGTCATTGCATCTACTGTATTAACTGCGCGAATAATGACTGGATATTCGTATGTGCGCTCATTGTTGCGCACACCAACAGATTTAAAGTTTGGTACGACTGTGAAGTATTGCCATACTTTTTGGTCCAATCCTGCAAGCGCAAATTCTTCACGTAAAATGGCATCTGATTCACGTACTGCTTCAAGGCGCTCAGGTTCAATTTCACCTAACACGCGCACGCCAAGCCCCGGTCCTGGGAATGGCTGGCGATACACCATATCATGAGGAAGTCCAAGCTCAACGCCACATGCACGCACTTCATCCTTAAATAATTGGAATAATGGCTCCACTAATTCAAATTGTAAATCCTCTGGAAGTCCACCTACATTATGATGCGATTTTACAACTTTATGCGTTTTTGTACCTGATTCTACGATATCTGGGTAGATTGTCCCTTGTGCGAGGAAGTCAATTCCTTCAAGCTTGCGTGCTTCCTCTTCAAAGACGCGAATAAATTCATTACCGATAATTTTACGTTTTTCCTCCGGTTCACTTACACCTTTCAATTTTCCTAAAAAACGCTCGCTTGCATCTACATAAACAAGGTTTTCTTCAAGGTCCTTTTCAAACATAGCGATAACGCCCTCAGATTCATTTTTACGCATTAAACCATGGTTTACGTGCACGCAAACTAATTGTTTCCCAATTGCTTTAATAAGTAATGCTGCTACAACAGATGAATCCACACCGCCTGACAGGGCTAAAAGCACCTTTTTATCGCCAACCTGCTGACGAATTAAAGCGACTTGGTCCTCAATGAAATTTTTCATATTCCAGTTAGCCTCAGCTTTACATGTATCAAAAACGAATTCCTTTAAAAAAGCTTTCGTTTCTTCCTCGTTCGGCCATTTAGTTAATGTTTTGGATGCTTTAGTTGATGGGTGGTCTACGCTAATAACAGGAATGTCTAAATTATAAATTTCATCTAATACGTCGATTGCTTCGCCATCAACGATATTATTTTCACCGCCATTTAAAATAATTCCTTTAACCGTTTTTAAATCTTGAATATTTTGAGCGGTAATATCATGTGGATGGATTTCACTATACACACCTAAATCACGAATCCAACGAGCAATCGTTGTGTTTTCACTGCTTCCTAAATCTAATACTAAAATATTGTCTTGCTTCATCCCGACACAACCTCCTATTAATGCTATTTACCCCGCATGAACAGGCAGTAATCTTTTTCGAAAGCTAGGTACAGGACGCTAATTTTCAAGTTTACTACCTGTCAAAGCTTGATTAGTAAATTGTAACAACCAGCAAACAAGATAAAACCCTCTGCTGGTTGAAGTATCACTTTATTCTACTCTTTTTAAGGCTTTCTGAAAAGTAGCTGCTGTACAACTTTCCAGAAAGCTGTTTGAAGTGTTCCTTACGAACTTGCTAATTGATGAAAATCTGTATAGTAAATCACTAGCCCTTTGTACGGTTAATTAAATACGCCCAGTTTTCTTTTAGCTGCTCATAATCTAGTGCCTCACCCTTTTCGCTATAAATCATGCGCTCATAAGCCTCTGTTAAAATTGACATATCCTTCGTACCGAAATGCTCGTCTACTTGCTGCGCAAAGTTTTTCAATGTTTGATTGTTTTGACGTTTAAAGCCATAACGCTCTAATTGCTTCAATAAGCGCGTATAAGATAAATCAAAATTCCCTGCATCCTGCTTTTTCTGGCGCTGCATTTGTACATATACGGTTGGCAACCATTTACGGCGTCGGCGATACAACAAGAAGCCTACAGCAGCTAAAGCAATCATTAATACAATCAACCATTTTTTATTTTTCTCGTTTAATATGCTTGAAGTAGTTGCTTTTGTTTCTTCATTTTGTGTTGCTTGCTCCAATTCCTCTCTTTGTTGTTGCTCTAGCTCTCTTTGCTCCTCTGTTACGAGCTCATCTTCGTTTTCTGTTAGCTCTACGTCATAATCAATAGATGCTGGACTAGAGAAGCCAATTGTTGGCTCGAACGGCATCCAGCCGACACCATCTACATATACCTCTACCCAAGAATGGGCATCGTTGTTTTGCACTTCATATATGTAGAGCCCATCATCTGAACGACCAACTTGCTCGCCCCCTACGAAGCCTTTCACCCATCTTGCCGGGATATCAACAGCGCGAAGCATGACAACCATTGCTGTAGAGAAATTGTCACAATAGCCTCGCTTTGTTTCAAACAAAAATTGGTCTACATAGTCTTGGTCTTCTGCAGGATATGCAATATTTTTCGTGTCATAGCTAAAATCATTTTGCTGGAAGTAGCGCTCAATTGCTCTTGCCTTATCATACGTTGTACCGTAATCGCTAGTAATTTCCTCAGCTAGCTGACGTACACGCTCCGGTAAATTATGTGGCAATTGTAAAAAACGCGCATCCACTACCATTCTCGGCATATTTTTATCCTTTAATGCGGTGAAGCTATATGAAGGCTCACTATAAACAAGCTGATAATGGTCGAGTGCAACAATATTATCTTGCACAACTGTTTGCAACTTTTCTGTTTGTCCATTTAAAATAGTATATCCATCAAACACGACTCGTTGTAGACCGTATGGCTGCAAAATAAATGGGAATTCCTCTAGCGGGAATATTTCTGCCTGTTTTGGCTCCTCACCAGTCGGAATCGAAAGCGGCAATATCGTATTAGATGGAAGTTCCATTTCAAAATAGGAACTATTGTCCACAACCCAGCCTTTTGTCGTATAGAAATCCTTTGTTTCTACACGCCAATATTGCCTTTTTTGTGCATGTGCCCGAAAGACGACTGTATCATCCTGTGAAAAGCCCCCGCCTAAGGTCTCATCATTTTCACCGTAGCCGACCTTTCCTTCTACAGCTCCGCCCCCATTTCCTTGCCCTGTTAGGCTTTTAATAAATGGAACAGGATCTGACCATTGTGGAGATGCTTTTGGTAGCAAGAAAGCGACAAAGCCAGCTAAACAAACAAATACAATAACAGGCATTAAATAATGCATATAAGATTTTCTTTGCAGCAATGTCCCCATCGTCGTACTAGAACGCTTCAAGAAAAGAAAGGCGGTTAGCATTAAACCGAGCAACATAACTTTTACAATTGCGGCTTTCCCGTCATAATCACTAAATGTATCAAGTGTTGCAATAAAGAAAACTGTTAACAATAGGAAATAGAAGACACTCATATGTACAGTAATCCAATGATGAATTAAATAAACGAGCATCCAAATTAGTATTAAAAACAGTAATGTACGAAATGGATTGGACACTTCAGTGAAATTTCTTTGCAATAGCTGAAGCATATTCCACTGCAAATCGCTATATAAAAAGTGGAGCCCCTCAGTTGAAAAAAATGAAAACTCACTATACGCCCTTATAATAAAAAATGCGATATAGCCTATTTTAATAAACCATGTGATGAAAAGTGGTAAGCCTAGCAAAGCAAGTGCTAGTGAAAGAGCAATAAAAAGAAGAAAATAATAATCGTACCCTGTGTTCGTCAGCTCCATAATCGGATTCAACCATTCTCGTAAAATGACGAAAATAATTAAATAATAAATACCATATTCTAAATAAAACCTTACATCCTTTTTCACGGTCTATTCACCTCCGTGAATGCTTGACTAAACATATCCTCAGTTAAATAAATCACTCGGTTTTGTCCTATCGTGCGGTATGTATTTGTCATGCTTTTTAATTCATCTTTCGTAACAATAACAAAGCAAATAATTGCACGTACATGCTGTGCTTTACTTAATAATAATTGCTGACATTCCTTCGTAAACTCACCTGTCACGATAATTAAAATGGATTGATTCAACCCTTGGTATCTGCTACGTACAATTGTTGACGCTGTGTCCTCTCCACTTGCCTGAACGATAGCTAAATGACGCATCACTTTTTCTAGCTGTCCGTCTGTTCGTACAACAGGCATGTACAATCGATTTTCTCCTGCTGTAGCAAATGAGACCTCCCCGTTATGCTTCACAATTGATTGCATAATAGAGGCAGTTAAGCTAACCGCCTCTTCAAAATGCTTGACGGATGATTGCTGAATACAAACGAGTAAACGCTGTGCTTGGCGGTCTTCAAATTCCTTTGTGCGCAGTGTCCCATCCTTGGCAAAGGATTTCCAATGAATCCACGAAAAGCGGTCACCTGGCTGATAATTTCGGACACCTGTTGCCATTGTTGTATCTTTCAATATCGTATATTTAGAGGCTACTGTCCCTTGATCATACTGCATTTGCATTGTAGAAAATGGGATTGCAACGGTTTTCGGATAAACGAGAATTGCATGCGGCGCTTCTACATTTTTCTGACGGATTGCCCAGCCGAAAAAATCGGTCACTGTAAATGCCAAACCTTGAAAGCGATATTCACCACGCGTCACATTTTTAACTTCATATGTCCACTCAAAGTATCGTTTGAAGCCAACAAAAATTAATTTACTATTATCGTTTAGATGATGCTCCTCCGCCATTTCGCGAACAGTCAAAAAAGCCAATGGAATTCTTGTATTGTTACGAAAGCCTACCGTTATTTGCAAATCATCGCCATGCTTTGCGTAAGATGGATAAATATTACGCTCCGTTATTGAAAATCTCAACGGTACGATATACAGCATGATTGCATAAAGCAAAAATGGGCTTATTACAAAAAAAATAAACCAACTTACAAAGCCACCTTGAAACATCGCATAGCAAAATAAGGCAATCGCGAGTATTACAATACTTACTAATTTAATATTATTTCGAATAATTGTATAAACATTCGTCATTGTTCACCATACCTTTGAACAGGTACTCTGCCCCATTCAACAATACGCTCCATAACCTGTTCTGCTGTAATCCCTTCATAACGTGCTTCTGGCTGCAAAATCAAACGGTGGCTAAAGACAAATGGCGCTAAATATTGCACATCATCAGGCGTTACAAAATCTCTTCCTTTTAATAAAGCGTAGGCTTGTGCTGCTTTCATTAAAGCAAGTGAGGCACGCGGGCTTACACCCAAATAAATTTGTCCATCACGACGCGTTGCGCTAGCTAATTCGACAATATACGTTTTAACGCTATCTTCGATATAAACTTGCTTTACCTCATGCTGCAATGCTAGTAGCTCTTCTAAAGAAAGCACCGCCTTAATCTCTTCAATTGGCTGCTTGTACTGTGCCCTTCTTAATACTTCTACCTCCTCAGCTACTGTCGGGTAGCCCATTTTAATCTTTAATAAAAAGCGATCAAGCTGCGCCTCGGGTAATGGGTATGTACCCTCGTATTCAATTGGATTTTGCGTTGCCATAACGAAAAATGGCTTTGCGATTTTAAGCGTTTCACCATCAATTGTCACAGACGCCTCCTCCATCGCTTCAAGCAAGGCTGATTGCGTTTTTGGCGATGTTCGGTTAATTTCGTCTGCCAATATAATATTACCGATAATTGGGCCTGCTCGGAATTCAAATTCCAATGTTTTCGGATTATAAACTGAAACCCCTACAACATCCGAAGGCAATAAATCAGGTGTAAATTGAATTCTGCGGAATTCCGCACTAACTGATTTCGCCAAAGAACGAACCATCATTGTTTTTCCTACACCGGGAACGTCCTCTAATAACACATGTCCTCCCGCGAGCAGAGCAACAACGCTAAGTTCGGCAACCTCCTTCTTCCCTATCATGACCTTTTCTATATTTTTTATAATCGCTTCTATTTGATGATGCATCCTATGTCCCCCTTGCAGCAATAGCAATTTTTTGAATAATCAAACATGTATTAGCATAATTATATCTAGACTTCCATGAAAAATCCTTCAATATAACCTATGTTGTCCACCAATCATTTGATTTTAATCAGCAGGGAGTTGAAACTTTCTGCTAATACTTTAAGAATAGCTAAAAGCACTTTTAAACACAACTAAAAGGAGATAGGGTATGCAACGAGCAGTACAGTTGCCGACTTGTTGCACACTGAAGATGGTTCTTTTTTACATCTTTCATTTTATTAAAATTCTTTGTAAAATAAAAGCTAATCAACAAACCTGATTTTTATCCCGTAGTTTCTTTGCTAAAACATCAACAAAGCGTTTCATCAAGCAGGGAACTACACTGTTTGGTGAAACGCACTCTAAATTGAATTTCGGTATGTGTAATGGCGACTTTTGATATTGCTCGTATAATTAACCACTTGAGACGCTACGATAAGACGGTTGCGAATCATCGCGGAGTCTGCATTATACTGCATGCCTTTAATAATAAGGCGTGGGCTATTTTTTAAAATAATGCCTTTATTTTTCTTATTTTTTTTATTATTCGCTAGGAAAGATTCATGATTGGACTGCTGAAACGGTGGGCGATTGTTTTCATCCATCACCTGTCCAAAAGCATCGCTAGCCTGCACATAATGGCGCGTGTCGCGAAACATATTATTATGCGTAGCACTTACTCTAGACGTGCGCATTACACATACCTCCTTTCAATTTCAATAGAATTACTTGTACTATTTATATCGTATTTTTGTGTAAAAAATAAAGCTGGCGTAAAAAATAGAAAGGCCGAGCTATTCAGGAGTGCCTTTTAGCGTTCCATTCATAGTTCGGCTCTATTGTTTTCTCATTTCCAAAAATCATCAAAAATCGTAATTGGCATATGTCGTTTATGCTGTGAACGCAAATAGTGCCCTTCTAAAATGGCGCGCGCATCTGCTGGTATTTCTTTACCTTCCAAATAATCATCAATTAAATCATAGGTGATGCCAAGCGCTACCTCATCAGGTAGTGCAGGACGGTTCTCCTCTAAATCCGCTGTCGCCACTTTAACGTATAAATGCGCTGGACAATTTAAGTGCGCTAAAATTTGCTTTCCTTGGCGCTTATTTAAACGGAAAATCGGCATTAAGTCTGCGCCACCATCTCCAAATTTTGTGTAAAACCCTGTAATTGCTTCAGCCGCATGGTCGGTGCCAATTACGACTGCATTATGCATTGCAGCAATCGAAAACTGTGCTTTCATACGCTCCCGTGCCTTTTCATTGCCCTTCACAAAATCGCTTAATTGGATACCAGCAGCAGTTAATGTGTGTACACTTGCATCTACCGCCGCTTTAATATTAATTGTGTAAATATGCGTTGGCTGAATAAATTCTAACGCATCTTGGCAATCTTGTTCGTCAAACTGATTACCGTATGGTAAGCGAACTGCCCAAAATGCATATTTATTTTCGCCTGCCTCTGCATTTAGCTCATCTACCGCTAGCTGGGTTAGCTTGCCAGCAAGCGTAGAATCCTGACCGCCACTAATCCCTAGCACAAAGCCTTTAATAAAACTATGCTTCTTGGCATAGCTTTTGAGAAAATCAATTGTTTTACGAACTTCCTCTTGTGGGTCAATCGTTGGTAAAACCTTTAGCTCTTCAATAATTTGCTGTTGCAATGTCATTTGTCAACACCCCTTATGATTGCTCCAACTTTTCAACCATTGCACGCGCCTCATTAATATTGCGCATTTTATTATCCCAGCATTTTTGACTTAAATCTACAGGATACTCCTCTGGATTTAATGAACGCTTATACTCATCCCACAGCAGCTCTAAATTGTCCTTTGCATATTGGCGAATAGTTGTAAGTGCTGGGTTTTGATAAATAATCTTCCCATCTTCAATTACTTTTACATGCAAGTTTTTCGCTTCAAAATTTGTGACGAATTTTGAGACAAATGTATGCACAGGATGGAACATTTTAATGCGATTTTCCTCCTGTGGCTGCTCGTCCTCCATCGCAATATAATCTCCCTCTGACTTGCCTGTAGCGCGGTCGATAATGCGATAGACCTTTTTCAAGCCCGGTGTCGTTACTTTTTCAGCGTTTGCAGAAATTTTAATTGTATCCTCCATCACACCGTTTTCATTTTCAATTGCTACTATTTTATAAACAGCTCCTAACGCTGGCTGATCATATGCAGTAATAAGCTTTGTGCCAATCCCCCACATATCCACCTTTGCCCCTTGTGCCTTTAAATTTAAAATTGTATATTCATCTAAATCATTCGACACAATTACTTTCGCATCTGGAAACCCTGCCTCATCAAGCATACGACGTGCTTCCTTTGATAAAAAGGCGATGTCCCCGCTATCTAAACGAATGCCGACAAAATTAATTTTATCCCCAAGTTCCTTTGCTACTTTAATTGCACTTGGGACGCCTGATTTTAATGTGTTATACGTATCTACTAAAAAGACGCAATTGCGATGTCGCTTCGCATACGCATGAAAGGCGTCATAATCATTTTTATATGCTTGTACAAGCGCATGTGCATGCGTGCCCGATACAGGAATATTAAACTTTTTCCCCGCGCGCACATTTGATGTTGATTCAAAGCCACCAATTACAGCAGCTCTTGCCCCCCACAATGCAGCATCCATTTCCTGTGCACGTCTTGTTCCAAACTCCATGCCTACCTCATCTTTTATCACTTGCTTAATACGACTTGCCTTTGTTGCAATAAGTGTTTGGAAATTAACGATATTCAGCAGGGCAGTTTCAACTAACTGCGCTTCAATAAGCGGTGCCTCAATGCGCATAATTGGCTCATTGCCAAAAGCAAGCTCCCCTTCTACCATTGAATAGACTGTTCCTGTAAAGCGAATATCTTGTAAATAGCTTAAAAAATCTTCCCCATAGCCTAGCTCTTCACGCAAGTAAGCAATATCGCTTTCTGTAAAGTGGAAGTTTTTTAAATAATCAAGCGCACGCTCAAGTCCTGCAAAAACAGCATAGCCATTGCCAAATGGTAACTTTCTAAAATATAGCTCAAACACAGCCTTTCGATTATGCACATTATCTGCCCAATAACTTTCAGCCATATTGATTTGATATAAGTCCGTGTGTAACGCTAAGCTATCATCTTGATACTTCGTTCCCATACAAAATCCCTTCTTCCGAAACATATTAGTCATAGTATACACTATTTTAGAATTTTAATCGGCTCGAATGTTTGTGCTTAATGATATACTTTATCGTAATATCATGAGAAAAAAGGAGACTGCTATGACCGTTTCACACGTAATCAAATTTGAAAATATTAGCTACCAAATAAATAAACAAATGATTTTATCGAATATTTCACAGCGAGTACAGCAGGGCTCTATTACTACATTAATTGGTCCATCAGGCGCAGGAAAAACGACGTTGCTCAAATTATGCAATGCGCTTATTAGTCCGACAAATGGCAATATTTATGTGGAAGGACAAGCCATCGACACATTTGAACCAACCGCACTTCGCAGAAAGGTAGGTATCGTTTTACAGCAGGCCCCTATTTTGCGAACAACTGTCTTTGAAAATCTAGCATTGCCAAGACGGCTTCAGCACGAGATATTAACAAACGAAGAGGCTTTGAACGCACTTATTGATGTCGGTCTAGATGAATCTTTCTTACTAAAACAGGCAACTGATTTATCTGGTGGGCAAAAACAAAAAATAGCAATTGCTAGAACTTTATTAAACAACTCTACTATTCTATTGCTAGATGAAATTACATCCGCCTTAGACCCACAATCCGTTTATGATATTGAGCAATTAATTTTAAAGCTGCGCCAAAGAGGTGTAACAATTATTTGGATTACGCATAGTATTCGGCAAGCACAGGAGTTAGGGGATATGACATGGGTATTAATGAAGGGTCAATTGGTCGCTGCGGGTGCAACGAAAGAAATAATGAACTCTACAGACCCTAGAATTGTAGCATTTCTTCTTGGGAGGACGACATGACCTATACAGCATTAGCATTAACACTTATTTTTGTCCTCATTCCACTTCTTTTATCCAAGACATTAAATTTAGGGCTTGAAAAGGATACAGTAATTGCCACTGTGCGCTCCATTATTCAGCTACTTGTCGTCGGCTATGTATTGAAATTCGTTTTTGATACCGAGCATTTCATTTATTTGTTACTGATGATTGTATTGATGATTACCGTTGCGACACTTAACGCACGTAAAAATGGGAAAAATATTCCGGGTATTACATGGAAATTAGCGGTTACATTAATTGTTGTTGAAGTGATTACACAAGGTGTGTTAGTTGGTTTTCATATTATTCCACCAACCGCCCAATATATTATTCCGATTAGCGGAATGCTAATTGGCAATTCAATGGTTTTAGCTATTTTGTTTTTAAACCGCTTCTCGGCAGAAATCGAAGCACACGAGCATGAAATTGAGCTTATTTTATCGCTTGGTGGTACGCCAAAGCAAGCAGTGCATCGCCATTTAACGAAGGCCATTAAAGCGAGTATGATTCCAACAATTGAAGCGCAAAAAACAATCGGTCTTGTTCAGTTACCCGGTATGATGAGTGGACAAATTATCGGTGGCGCTGACCCGATACAGGCAGTACAATTTCAAATTTTAATCGTCTTTGCTTTGTTAACATGCGCGACATTAACTAGCATTGTTTTTGGCTTTTTAATCTATCCTTCTTTGTTTAATGAACGTATGCAATTAATTAAAAATTCTTTTAATTGATGATGTTCTATACTTTGGTAGCATATTCGCCTAAATATGTTATAATAATTTAGATTTATATTCTAAAAATAAAAGGAGCACAGTTTATGCTATTACGTGACTTTTTTATCCACTTATCAGAAAACCAGCTTTTAAATAGCGCAGCACAAAAGTATGGCTTAAAATTAGGAGCTCAAAGCGTCGTTGCAGGCACGAATATCCCTGAAGTAATCGAAAGTATTAAACAATTAAATGCACTTGGCATTTCATGTACAGTAGATAATTTAGGTGAATTTGTTTTCGAAAAATCTGAAGCTACAAAAGCGAAAGAGCAAATTTTAGCTGTCATTGAAGCGATTCATACTGAAGGTGTAGATGCACATATCTCATTAAAGCCTTCCCAGCTTGGTCTAGATATCGATATTGATTTCTGTTATGACAATTTACGTGAAATCGTGGCAAAAGCTGCTGAATACGATATTTTTGTTAACTTTGATATGGAAAACTATGACCGTTTACAAGTATCTTTCGATTTAGTCGAAGAGCTTTCTAAAACATATGATAATGTCGGCACAGTAATCCAAGCATACTTTTTCCGTGCGAAAGAAGATATTGAAAAATTCAAGGACTATCGCCTCCGTATCGTAAAAGGTGCATACAAGGAATCTGAGTCTGTTGCATACCAAGATAAATTAGATATCGACTTAAACTACATCGAATTAATCGAATATCATTTACTAAACGGTAAATTTACGTCAATCGCTACACATGACCACAATGTTATCGAACATGTGAAACGCTTTGTAAAAGACCATAATATCCCAAATGATAAATTCGAATTCCAAATGCTATACGGCTTCCGTAAAGAAATGCAAGTCGCTTTAGCAAAAGAAGGCTATAATTTCTGTACGTATGTACCATTCGGCAAAGACTGGTACGGCTACTTCATGCGCCGTCTTGCAGAGCGTCCGCAAAACTTAAATCTTGTAACGAAACAAGTATTTAACAAAAAAACAAACACAATTTTAGCTGTCGCAGCAGGCGCTTTTGCATTAGGTCGCTTAACAAAAAAGAAAAAGTAAATTTTAAAAAGGGCCTGTCCGAAAAGTGTATATCTTTTCGGACAGGCTCTGCTTTTATAATAAATATTCGCTAAAAATAGCTTTTCAGACGATTCTTTTTGCATACCCTTATTTATATTACTAATAGTTTAATGCTCATTCCGGCAAAATTATTAGAAAAATTAACTTACTTACCATATTTTTTCGGGATTTATTCCATATCTCATTTATTCCAGCCCTTTTCTTTAAAACGAGCGATTGCTTCAATGCGGTTGCTGACGCCTAGCTTATCTAAAATCGTGGAAATATAGTTGCGCACTGTACCTGCGGATAAATAAAGCTCAGCCGCAATTTCCTTGGTGGTTTTGCCTTCTGCCACTAGCTCTAACACTTGGCTTTCACGCTCTGTTAAAGGATTTTCACTATCATCCTCATAAACGAAGTCAACAAGCTCCGGTGCGTAAATTTTACGACCATCCATAATTGTGCGAATCGCATGTACAAGCTCCTCAATCGGGCTGTCCTTTAATAAATAGCCGCGCACTCCTGCTTTACGTGCACGTTCAAAATAACCAGGGCGAGCGAATGTTGTTAAAATGATAATTTTACATTCATGCTCTCGTAGCAATTCTGCTGCATCAAGCCCAGTTTTTACAGGCATTTCAATGTCCATAATACAAATATCAGGCTGTAGTTCAGTTACAAGCTTAATCGCCTCTTCACCGTTTTTCGCAAGACCTACTACTTCCATATCTTCCTCTAAGCTAAGCAAGGATTTCATCGCACCTAGTAACATTCCTTGATCCTCAGCAATGACTATTCGTATCATTTCGTCTCACTCCCTTTTTGATGCGTTATCGTAAGTGGTACGCGAATTGTTAACAGCGTTCCATTATCACTTACTAGCTCAACCGTTCCATTGATAAACTCCAATCGTTCCTGCATCCCTTTTAAGCCACTACCAGCAGCATGAAAGCGCTCTGGCAAACCAACTCCATTGTCCTTTATAACGATAACCACTTCATTATCTGTTTGGGCAATTGTAATATCACAGCGCGATGCCTTACTATGCTTGACAACATTTGTGACAGCCTCTTTCATCGCCATACTTACAACATTTTCAGACAAGACAGGCATTGGTAGCTCATGCCCTTCATTGTGAAGAACAAACTCAATTTCAGCTGCCTTCAAAATTTGCTCAATACGATACAATTCTTCTTCGATTCTGACAGCTCGCATATCCGCAACAAGCTCCCTCACTTCCTTCAGTGCAATTGATGCCGTATGACGGATATCTTTAATTTCAGCTATCGCCTGCTCAGGCTTCTTTTCCACAAGACGCATTGCTAAGTCACTTTTCAAGCCAATCATTGATAGCTTTTGCCCAAGTGTATCGTGCAAATCTCGCGCAATACGCTGACGTTCCTCATGAATAATAAGCTCTGAAATACGCTCGCGCGCCGTTTCAAGCTCACCCTCTAAATTTTCCTGCTTATTGCGTGTATAAAGTGTAAATGGGAGTAGTACAACACCAATAACTGCTAAAATAATAAACGGTGTCTGTGCTAAAAACATATCTAAATAAATAAAATAGCCCGCTACTATGGATAGCACAGTAAAGCCAATATGTAAACCATACATAATATAAAACCCGACAGGTCGCCTTATATTACCGATAAAAAACGCGGTGAAAAGCGATAAATAAACATAGCCAAAGACCAATGTCATAATAACGTTAAGTACCATTTGAAAGCTGAGCCACATATACACTAACCCGCTCCTCGATTTAAAAGAAAAGCGATGAAATACGAAATAGAGCAATATTAAACAAGTGCCTAATAAAATATGCCAAATAGAAAAAGACCTAACGATAAAGAAAAATGGCATAATGCAAAATATAATCCATATATAAATACTTAGCCATGGGCTTTTAGGAATAATGCTATACCAACTTTGCATAAGAACCTCCTTTCTCTGAAAATAAACTTCCTTGAATATGTATTATACCAAAGTGCTCTTCCATATAGTTGAAAAAGGTGTTTAAATCTAGATAAAGTGAAACTTCAATCAGTGAAAGCTCTCCCCACTGATTGTTAGTTGAATCATTCGTACTTTTACGGGCAGTTAATCTCCCACCTATGTCTTATGCGGACAAATGGTAAAGCTGCTCAGAAAGTATAGCCTTTCTGAACAGCCCCTTGGTAATTATGCCTGTATAGGTTTTTTATTGCGCAGTGCAATAAGTGCGTTTGCTTCCTTAAATGTTACAAACTTCTTGCTATCTGGGTCATATAATTTGTAACGGATTGATTCTAAGCTTGTTTTTAATGTAATTGTCGTCGCATGCTGCAACGGTTTTACATTTTCATGTGCAGCCTCTAAATGGTAGTTTGGAATACGTGGTGCTAAATGGTGCACGTGGTGGAAGCCGATATTACCTGTAATCCATTGTAAAATTTTTGGGAGCTTATAGTACGAGCTTCCTTCTACTGCCGCCTTTACATAATCCCAATCTTCCTCGAATTCGAAATAAGAATCCTCGTACGTATGTTGGATATAGAATAACCAAATCCCTAAAGAACCTGCAATAAATAATGTCACACCATAAACAAGTAAAAATGCTGCCCAGCCAAATATGAATATTAAAGTCGCACAAATTGCAATTAACACAAGTGTTGTAATATGTGTATTTATGCGCTCTTTCTTCTTAGCATCGCTACGGTTGAAACGGTTTAATACTAAGACCATATAAAGTGGACCTAAGCCAAACATTACAATTGGATTGCGATATAAGCGGTAGCCAAAGCGGCCTAGCTTCGATTTCTCCACATATTCTTCCACTGTTAGCATGTCAATATCACCGATTCCACGCTTATCTAAATTTGAGCTTGTCGCATGGTGAATTGTATGCTCTCGCTTCCATTTTTCATATGGGAAAGATGTTAACACACCTGTAATAAAGCCTACTCGGTCATTTGCCTTTTTACTTTTGAAAAATGAGCCATGTGTACAATCATGGAAAATAATAAATGTACGTACAAGAAAGCCCGCTGCTATTGCGCTACATACTACGCTTAGCCAAGGTGAATATTGCATTACATAAAACGCAAGTGCCCATAATGCTATTAATGGAAATAAAGTATTGAATAACTGTTGAATACTTTTTCTCATTTCTGATTTTGCAAACGGCGCTACTTCCTTGCGTAGCTGCTTTGTTTTTTCAGCATCTGTAAGTGCCAAGTGAACCCCTACCTTCGTTCGATTTATTAACTTTATATTAAACAATCGCTCCAAAGATAAGTAGACATAAATATCACAACTTTTTTATGACAAGTGTCATATGACCAGGTACTAATTGGTAATGGAATCATCTACAAGACAATGCGTTAGCCAACTGTTTTATGACAAATAAACATAGGAACACCTTTTCAGACATGTTCATTCACTAATTACTGCTGTTAATAAAACGCAAAAAACGCCGGCAACCGCACGGCATTTTTTGCGCCCTCTCTTAGACATTGAAATAGCGAGCATCTGGATGTGCAAAAACGATTGCAGATACGCTTGCTTCAGGCTCCATCATGAAGCCATCTGTTAGCTGCACACCAATTTCTTCTGGCTTTAACAAACCGAAGAGCTTTTCTTGGTCCTCTAAATTTGGACAAGCGGGATAGCCGAAGCTAAAGCGCTGCCCTTGATATTTTGCAGCGAAACGGTCGCGCATTGTAAAGTCTGTTGCATCTGGGAAGCCCCATTGGTCGCGAATTTCTTGGTGAATACGTTCTGCAAAGCCTTCTGCAAGCTCAAGTGCTGTTGCTTGTAGTGCGTGACTTTCTAAGAAACGCCCTTGCTCCTTTAGCTCGCGTGCCTTATCACTTACGCCGTAACCAGCCGTGACAACCATTAATGCGATATAGTCCATTTCACCACTATCAACTGTTTTCAAGAAATCAGCTAAACATAAATATGGCTCTACTTGCTGGCGCGGAAAAGTGAAGCGCTCAATTTCAGTTTTCGCATCCTCTGGACTATAAATAACTACATCATCTCCATCTGCTTGAGCAGGGAAAAACTGATACATCCCCGATGGCTGGAAAGTATCACTTTGTAAATAGCCTGTTACAAGCTCATGTAACTCAACTGCACGGCTATCACCTTCAGCTAAAAATTTGTCGACATTGCCCTTTAAGCCAAGATGATGTCCTATCAATGTACGCAAATTTACGTAAGGCTGTAGATGTGCGACAGAATAATTACGCTTAATGCGACGCGTCAAGTCCTTTGGTACAAATACGGACGCGTCCTCCACCGTGCGAACAAACTTCTTCGGTAGCTCTGGCTTTGGCTTAGCAGCGCGCTTTTCATCTGCCTCCATACGCTTATCACGCGCATCGCGAATTTCCTCTAAAAGCCCTTTGCGCTCCTCTTTATTCATTAAACGATTGGCAAAGTCTAAGCCCTGCATTGCATCCTTTGAATAAATAACAGGTCCATCATATTCTGCGGCAATTTTCGTTTCAGTAAAGCGACGTGATAATGCAGCACCACCTACTAAAATTGGTATATCAATGCCAGCTCCTTTGAAGTCCTGTGCAGTTAATACCATTTGCTGAGCAGATTTTACGAGTAAGCCTGATAAACCAACAAAATCTGGCTGCTCTTTGCGAATTGCTTCAATTAATTCAGATGGTGTCACTTTAATCCCTAGGTCAACTACTTTATAGCCATTATTGCTTAAAATAATATCAACGAGGTTTTTCCCGATATCATGCACATCACCTTTTACCGTTGCTAAAACTAATTTCCCTTTGCTTGCAGATTCATCGTTCTTTTCCATGAATTGCTCTAAATGGGCAACCGCAGCCTTCATCACCCCTGCTGATTGCAGTACCTCTGCTACAATTAATTGGTTATCATTAAAGAGACGACCTACCTCTGCCATGCCATCCATTAAAGGTCCATTAATAATATCTAATGGTGTTTCGAAAATTTCCATTGCAGCATCTAAATCAGCAATTAAGCCTTCCTTCGTACCCTCCAAAATATAATAAGCTAAGCGACCTTCCACTGTTTTTGGAATATCTGCCTCTGTTTTTTCCTTTTTCTTATCGCGATAAAAATCAGTAAAGACCGCAAGTGTTTCATCATTCGTATTGAAAATTAAATCATTCGCTAGCTTAATTTCATTTTCAGGAATTGATGCATATCGCTCCAGTTTTTCAGTGTTAACAATTGCATAATCAAGACCAGCCTGCGTACAGTGATATAAATAAACTGCATTTAATACTTCACGTCCAACAGGAGGTAAACCAAAGGAAACATTGCTTACCCCTAGCACTGTTAAGACGCCTGGTAATTTTTCTTTAATCAGACGAATACCCTCAATCGTTTCCTCAGCGGCTCCGATATACTGCTCGTCTCCTGTACCAACAGGGAACATTAATGGATCAAAAATAATATCCTCTGGTGAAAGGCCCCACTTTTCAGTTAACAGCTTATAAGAGCGCACCGCCACTTCCAATTTACGCTCACGTGTTACAGCCATTCCTCGCTCATCAATAGTACCGACTACGAGGGAAGCCCCATATTTTTTCACAAGCGGCATTACTGCATCAAAGCGTTCTTCTCCATCCTCTAAGTTAATGGAGTTGATAATCGCTTTCCCTTGTGAAAACTTCAGCGCTTCCTCCATTACCTTCTCATCTGTCGAGTCAATTACAAGAGGCACTTTTATTTTCTTCACTACCTCTTGCATAAAGTCACGCATATCCGCTACCTCATCACGGTCAGGGTTGGCCAAGCAAATATCAATTACATGCGCCCCGCTTTTTACTTGTGCACGTGCAATTTCTGCGGCCTCCTCAAATTTCCCATCAATGATTAAATTTTTAAATTTACGTGAACCAATAACGTTTGTGCGCTCGCCGATAAATAATGGACGCATTGACTCGTCGTATTGCAATGGCTCAATGCCTGACACAGCATGTCCTCCAATAGATTGCTGAGGCTGACGTGGTGGGTGACCATCTACCGCCTCGCGAATTGCTGCGATATGTGCAGGTGTCGTACCACAGCAACCACCGACAATATTTAACCAGCCCTTCTCCGCAAAGCCTTGCAGCTTTTTCGATAATGATTCAGGTGTTTCATGATAGCAGCCATTTTCATCAGGCAAGCCTGCATTCGGATAACAGCTTACATAGCTTGTGCTTAACTCTGATAATGAGCGAATATGGTCTGTCATAAACTCTGGCCCTGTTGCGCAATTCAGACCAACTGATAATGGCTTCACATGCTCAATTGAAATATAAAAAGCTTCAATTGATTGTCCTGCAAGCGTTGTACCCATCGGCTCAATTGTTCCAGAAATCATAATCGGGAGCTCTTTTTGTAGTTCCTTAAACGCGCGATTTATACCGATTGTTGCGGCCTTTACGTTGAGCATATCTTGGCTCGTTTCTAATAAAATTAAATCTGCTCCTGCTTCGATAAGTGCATGTGCCTGTACATAAAAATTTTCTTCTAGCTCATCGAAGGTAATACCACCTGTAACCGATAATGTTTTCGTCGTTGGGCCGATTGCACCTGCTACGAAGCGTGGCCACTCAGGTGTAGAAAGCTTTTCTGCTTCCTCTTTGGCAATTTCCACAGCACGTTTATTAATTTCAGTTGCCTTATGCCCTAAATCATATTCATTTAATACGAGGGGCGTACCACCAAATGTATTCGTACTAATGATATCTGCCCCTGCTTCTAAATAAGCACGGTGTATTTTGTGCAAAACATCCGGACGTGTTAGAACAAGATTTTCGTTACAGCCATCTAACTCCTCGCCTCCAAAATCATCATATGTTAAATTTTCATTTTGCAGCATTGTGCCCATTGCACCATCAATTATTAAAATGCGCTTTGCTAATTGTTCCTCAATCGGATGATTAAACATTTGTTTTAACTCCTTTTTGTGCATCTACTTGTTTCACATAATCCATTAATTGTAGTGTCATATCATAGCGTAAAAACGGTGTAATTAAGTAAATACCGTTGAAGTATTCACAGGCTGTATCAAGTAATTCCTGCGCAATCGCCACACCTTCAGCGGTTGCTCTCGCCTTATCATCACCGCAAGCTTCCATACGCGCTAGCGCTTCATCAGATAATTTAATACCTGGTACCTCATGATGTAAAAACTCCGCACTCTTAAAGCTCGTTAATGGCATAATACCAATATAAATTGGCGCTTCTAAATGCTTTGTCGCCTCGTATATTTCAATAATTTTTTCCTTCGTGTAAACAGGCTGTGAAATAAAGTAATCCGCCCCATGCTCGATTTTTTTCTCTAAACGGCTTACCGCACGGTCCAACACCCGCACATTCGGATTAAAAGCTGCCGCGACAGAAAAATTAGCCTGTTTACGCAATGGCTTCCCTGAGAAAGAAATTCCTTCGT
This sequence comes from Metasolibacillus fluoroglycofenilyticus, assembly GCF_003049645.1. Lineage (GTDB taxonomy): Bacteria > Bacillota > Bacilli > Bacillales_A > Planococcaceae > Metasolibacillus > Metasolibacillus fluoroglycofenilyticus. The sequence goes on along the minus strand of NZ_PYWK01000007.1, from coordinate 37,260 downwards.
TTAACTGTTTAATCAACGAAATTAGCTCCATTGATGATACGTCATAAACGCTTGTTGCCCCGGGGAAATCCCCAACTTTTGTCGGGTCACCTGTCACCGCTAAAATATCGTGCAAGCCAAGTGCATCTAAGCCCATCAAATGCGATTGTAGCCCGATTAAATTGCGGTCACGACATGTCAAATGGGGCAAAGCACGAACCCCGTGCTGCAATTTTAAAATAGAGGCCATCGCAATATTGCTAATACGCGGTGAAGCAAGGGAATTATCGGCCATCATCACTACATCTGCCCCAGCTTCATAGAGCTCCTTTGCCCCCTTAACAAAACCATCAATTTCTAAATGACGTGGCGTATCCAATTCAACAATAACCGAACGTTCGCGCTTTACTTTTATATGTAAAGGCTCCTCGACAGGCGGCTCTGGCACACGCACAAACTCTATACTAACAGGTTTTATTTCTTTTTCGGTCAAAGGTGTGACACCTGCTAAACGCTTCTTCACTGCCTCCACATGCTTTGGCGTCGTACCACAGCAACCACCAATTAATCGAACCCCTTGACCAACTAACTCTACAGCCGCACGTGCAAAATAATCTGCCTCCGACTCATACACAACGCGCCCATCCTCTACATCTAGTAGAGAGGCATTTGGATAAGCAGAAAGAAAGGCGTGCTCTGGCAATTGCACTGTTTCCATCGCTTGAATGGAGTGATACGGTCCTAAGCGACAGTTCATACCGACAACATCTGCTCCAAGTGCATCAAGCTGTGTCAACGCATCATTCAAACGCATTCCGTTTTGTAGGATACCCGGCTCATGCATCGATAATTGGGCAATAAGCACTTTATCAGTTAATTGGCGTAGCATATTAACAGTCGCTGCTAATTCCTCAAAGTCATAGTACGTTTCAAGCAGCAATCCATCTACCCTACCTGCTAACAAACTTTGCGCTTGCTCTTGAACCGCCACTAAAATCTCCTCTAATGTCGCGTCACTTTTTCGAATACCGCGCACACCACCAATCGTACCAAGCACAAATTGCTCACCTGCACCAACAGCCGCCTTCGCTAGCTTCACGGCTGCCTCATTAAATTCCTGCACTCGGTCCTCATAGCCATAACGCGCTAATTTAATAGCGTTTGCCCCGTACGTATTCGTTTGAATAACATCTGCTCCAGCAGCAATATATTCACTATGAATCTTTTCTACAATTTCAGGTCTTGTAATATTCATTTCCTCATGACAATAATCCAATCCATATGAATAAAGCAGCGTACCAATTGCACCGTCCGCCGTTAATACTCTAGTTTGTAATGCTTCACGTAGCCCCATTTTACATCCTCACTTTCCTAATTGCACCTTGATTCTAGATTTTCATCTACTCAAGGCTATAGTTTTGTATATTTGCAAAAATCAAAAAAGCCTTCTCTAAATGTATATTTAAAGAAGGCTCTACTTGTTCACGTCGTTCCTTCTCATCTGTCGGTATAACACCTGCTGGATTTAGCACCTGACATCATTGTTGGTTGCTGAAGCTTCATTGGGCCAGTCCCTCTGCTTCTCTCGATAAGAAATTTTGAATATTTATTAAATTCTTATTGTTCATTATAGAGTAGTGTATCGCATTTGAGAAGTGTTTTTTACGAAACATACGAAATATCCTACTATATCGCTATCTATTCTTGCTTATTCTAGCAATTACCTTCGCTGCTGTATCGCGTCCGTTTTGAATACATGCGCCGATACCTACACCATAATAAGAGCAGCCTGCTAGCAGCATGTTTGGGTAATGTTCTGCCATTTCCTTCTCTACCGCTTTTAGGGCATCTCGATGTGCAAGGTCATAGCGTGGCATTTTATCAATCCATTTTGTAATATTTACTACGCTCGGCTTGTCATCAATATTTAAGCTCAGCTTAATATCCTGTAGGGCAATTTCCGTTAGTTGCTCATCTGACATAGCTGCAAGCTCCTCATAGCGGGGATTGCTATCTTTATAAAATAAACGTACTAGTAAATTGCCGTTCTCTGATGTATGTGCCCATTTACGACTCGTCCAAGTAGAAGCATTACATTGCAAGTCGCTATTATGCGAAACAATAAAGCCCGTTCCATCCGCAGGTAAAACAGAGTCTGACACATTAAATCCAGCATAGAGTGTAAGAGCAGAGCCATTTGTAAATTGTTTTAAATGATGTGTCAACTGCTCATTTGTTAACAATTGCTTCACTGTTTCATTCGGTACTGCTAAAACAGCTATATCCGCAGCAATCATTTGTCCAGTATCTAGCATAATTTTATAATGCCCGTCATGCCTCGCAACCGATGTCACTGCTACCCCTTTCATAAACTCCACCTGTGGTAAGCTTTCTTCTATGCGATAAATAAAAGCTGACATCCCCCGTTGGAACGAAATAAACTTTTTATCTGCTGCTTTTTCAAATTGTTCGCGATGCGCTTTAAAGCCAGCCATAATACTACCGTAATTATTTTTATAATCTACTAAATAAGGCAAGGTCGAGGCAATTGACAATTCATATAAATTACCTGAATAAACCCCTGCTAAGACGGGCGCAATTTGCTTTTTAACGATGCCTTCACCTAAAAAATATTCCAAAAACTCACCAATAGAGCTATCCTTTGTAAAACGGTCATTTGCAATCTCCGCATCCTGTAAAACGCGCTGTTTTTCATCATCTGTCAATAATGTACTAGCCATTAAAGACTCCTCGCTCATCGGAATACCAAATGTAGAGCCCGCTGGAATAGCATGTAACTCATTATTTGTATGAATATATGAGATTCCTGTCGCATTATAAACAAGCTCATCCTCAAACTGCACTTCACGTACTAAATCAAGCACTCCCGGATGGCGTGCCACAATTGAATCCGCACCTGTTTCCATAATGAACTCATCGATTTGCTGAGAGCGGATTTTTCCACCTAATTCCTGATTTCCTTCTATAAGAACAAGCCTTGCATCGATATTTTGCTCCTGCACCTGTCGTGCCAAGTAATGCATTGTAGAAAGCCCTGTAATACCGCCACCAATAACTACAATCGTTTTCATTGTTGTCTCTCCTTGCTAAACGTCAATTTCTCTTATTTTTAGTATAGCTGTTTTTACGTTAAATTTCAGATTCGTTCTGTGACAAAAATGATAAGTTTAGCCGAAAAGCTATAATTCACCCGACTAGCCAATATTTGCGCCCGTAAACTATAAAAATTCACCAGATTCATTGTTGATTTTCCCTGCAATTAGGTATGATTCGCCCATAAATTTTCCTAATGTAGCTAAACAAAAAAGCCGATTCGTCACACAAATTGTGGAACAAATCGACCTTTTAACAATAATTAACTTTTATACAAGCTCTTTCGCAACTGTTGCTAGCGAATCGACGGAGTGTGAAACCTCATTAAATGCAGCTCCTAAATCATCGATGACTTGTCCAATAGTATGGACTTCTCGTCCTACTAGACTATTTTTTTGCTGTTGCTCTTCCATTGCTACTAAAATTTGTGTAAATCTCTGCGCAGTTTCTGACAGACTTTGCTCGCCTAAAGCAACTGCGGATTGAATGCGCTGCATAGATGACAAAAGCTTTTCCGTCTGAATATTAGAGCTTTGTAAAAGAGTCGCAACATTCTTAGTAGATAGCTTCGTTTGCTCCGACAAATTTCGCACTTCGCCCGCTACAACGCTAAAGCCTTTTCCCGCCTCACCTGCACGTGCAGCCTCTATTGCAGCGTTTAAAGAAAGCAAATTAGTTTGATCTGCTATGCTAGTTACAATCGCTATGATGCCTTCCATTTCCCTAGAAATCGTGACTAACTCATGAATATCTAGCGCAATTTCATCGACGGATTGAATAATTTTCTCCATTTGCTGCAGTGACCGGTTAATTTGATCATTCCCATCATTAGCACAACTCGTTGCATTACTAGATATTTGCAATGCTTGCTCAGCATAATTCACAACCCCCTCAGATTGCTCATGTAACTGGCTAACAGCAGCCGAAGTTTGATCTGCAACAGCTACCAAATTTTCTGTAGCCTCTACAATTTGGCAGCTTATATATTCTTTTTGCTCCTCATGTTTAATCTTAGTTTGCTGAACTACGTTTTCAAACTCCTCTAACACAATTTGCTGTTCAAAATTTAATATTTTTGAAACTGCCCGCAATGTAGCAAATTGGTCTTTTGGATGTTCAACCTCTTGTTCTACAATTTCCATTAAATTAATAAATAAGTTTTGAAATGCGCCTATATAGTACTTTGTCGGCAAACCGATATGCACATGTACCTGTGCAATTCGTTGACGCTTTAAAAAAAACTGCTCATCAATTTGACCGCTAAACATCTCGCGAATATGTTTTTTCAACGTCTTTTTTAATCTTTCTACAGAACTATTATCATCAATAATTTTTGTTAAGCTTGGCTCCATACCAATGGCATCGTAAAAATAATCAACAATGGCCTCAATATTTTCCTCCACATATGGCTGAAACGCTTTTAAAAACTTCAAATCATCGTCTGTCATTTGCAGCATTTTTATTTGCTTTGCGATTTTAGAACCTTGGTCTATACGCATTTCAACAGCAAAATGATTGAGATGCATACGTTCATTCTTCTCTTTTTTTCTCAAGAACATAGCAACACCTACTTCTATTATTGTTTTTTATCGATTTCCTCTCTTAATGTGTGAATTTCCACTTGTAAAGCTTTTGAACGCTTATCGAAATAATAGATTCTATCTGCTGCGCGATTTAGGCCTGTATACTCGACTGCTGTCATTTTTACTACATCCTCACAAAATAAACGTAAAGTGCGAATACCCGCCTCCATTTTTCGCACCTCTTTACCGAATGTAATAATACCGTCAGTTGATGCTTGGTCTTTTTTAAGCTGACGTTTATGTGTGAAAATCATTTGATCTAAATGATGAAAGCGTTGCTGTTGCCTTTCCTGCATTTGTTGAAGCGTGACGTTATGTTGCTGTTGATCTTTACTATAAATACTATGTTCAGGTACCCTTAGCTGCTCCATAATTGTACACAGTGCTGTAATATCCTCCTGCTGCTCCAATAAAACTCTTTGTAAATCACGTGTTTCCTGATTCCCTACATCTTGTATTGAAAGTTGCTCGCTCATATTATCACATCCAGACTGTCTTAATTTCATTTATTTAAAGTATAATAATACAGTACTTTAGACAGGGAGCAGAAGTTTGCACTTACTTGAATTAACTATGCCCAAACATGCTTTTATAATCTATTTCACGTTAAATCGATTTTTTAAACATTTTACCTACTATGTTTAATTACAATAATTTTTTAGTATATTATACCCCTTATCAAAAAACTAACCAAGAGTTCTATAGTATCTATATATAAATATTTAAAAAGGACTTTTGGATTATCAAACAGGTAATGTTGACTATTTCACTTTTGCTGCTTGATGCCATCTTCGTGCCTCTTGTTCATTGCGCGCAACAATTATACCGCTTTCGTAATGCTGAGCTAGCTGTAACTTCGCCTCTGTATCACCGAGTAGTGCTGCTTGCTTAAAATAATGGATTGCTTTTACTCCATCTTGCATGCCGAACTGTGGCTCCGCAAAAATATAGCCCAAATTAAACAATGCATCGATATGATGTACTGTAGCTGCCTTTAAAAAAAATGCAATAGCCTTTTGTAAATTGTACTGCTGTCCTAGCGAACCTTCTAAATAAACCATACCAACACGGTACTGGGCCTCTACATATCCACCGTTTGCGGAGCTTAAATAATAATGGAATGCACGTTCTTCGTTTATTTTCGTTGCTAAGCCCTGCTCATGCATTATGCCTAACGTAAACATTGCCTCCACTACACCCGCCTCAGCTGCCTTCCTAAACCAGTAGAAAGCCAATTGTTCGTCTACTTCTACACCTTCCCCATTCAAATACATATCCGCCAAGTTATTGGCGGCATCAGCATGATTTTGCAACGCTGCTTTTTTATAATAATTCAATGCTTTATGCTCGTTTTCCTCTACGCCAAGCCCTTCAAAATAATAATTAGCAAGCTCATATTGTGCCTCCGCCTCATCTTCTATTTGCTGTAGCCATAATACTTTCTCTTTGTGCCAGCCATTGTCTCCATAAAGCTGCACTAGTTTATAAATGGCTTCCCGCTCACCGCGCTTTGCCATCTCTAATTGCTTAAACCAAAAAGCTTGCTCATCTTTAGGTAGTTTGGTAATTAATTTCTCTTGCTGAAACAAATTGGTCACCTCATTTGCCTTGTTGCTCGTGTAATAATGATTCAATTAAAAAATTTTTAAAATCATTTGCCGCTGGTGAAAGATAGCGACTTTTCACCCATGAAAGCCCTATTTTTCGATAACATGCTGGTTCACTTACTCGTATTTTCTTTACATTAAATTGGTCAAGTCCCTTCACATTTGGAATTAATGAGACACCAAGCCCTGAGCCAACAAATCCTGCAACAGTATGCATTTCTTCAGCAGAGAAAGTTGTATTTGTAGTAGTTCCAACCGATTGGAATAATGTATCGACCATTTGTCTTAACGAATTCCCTCGTTTAATTGAAATAAATGGGTCGTCTTTAATTTCAATTAACTTTATAAATTCCCGCTCTGCTAAAGGATGATTTTCTGGCACTATAACAAAAAGCTCCTCGGTCCAAAGCTCTACCCAATCAATTTCTAAAAGTTTCGATTCAATTTTTTGCGATAAGCATAAATCAATATCCCCATCCTCTAAAAGCTTTAATAAACGTAGCGATGCTGATTGTGTTAAGGTAAATTGCATATTCGGATATTTTTTTGAGGTTTGCGCCATAAGCTCTGGTACAACCTCCATACCAAGCGTATGTATAAAGCCAAAGGACACCTCTCCAAAGCCCGGTTTCGTAATTTCAGCAAACTCCTGCACTACTTTACTATGCTCAGCTAAAATAATATCTACGCTTTCTAAAAATAATACCCCATAACGATTTAAAAAAATTGAGCGACCTTGTCGGTCAAACAAAGGGACGCCTAATTCTTGTTCTATATTAGCAATCGACTTGCTTAAGGCAGGCTGGGAAATACTCAGTTTCTCTGCGGCTTGCGTCATATGCTGCAATGTTGCAACTATTTTAAAATAATATAATTGTTGAATTTCCATTTTAACCCTCCTATTGATAACCAAATGGAATCAAAATGATAGAAATAATAAATTGTATTTATATTTTTTCACTACTATAATAAGCTGTAATAACAGCATCGTATAACAAAAAATAAATAAAATTACAAGAATTAAAATACATTTTTCTTAAAATTGTCATATTCTAATCTACAAAGGAGAACTTATTATGAAAATTGTTGCCCCAAAGCCTTTCACAATTGAAGCAGGTAAACGTGCAGTACTATTATTACATGGTTTTACAGGTAATACGAATGATGTAAAACGTCTTGGTCGTTATTTATCAGACCGCAACTATACAGTACATGCACCATTATATAAAGGACATGGCAGTGACCCAACAACATTAATTCAAACAAGCCCGAAAGAATGGTGGGATAGCGTAATTGAGGGCTATGACACATTGCGCAATCTTGGCTATGAGGAAATTGCTGTAGCAGGTGTTTCGCTTGGTGGTATTTTCTCATTAAAGCTTGGTGCAGAGCGCCCAACAAAGGCAATTGTTGCAATGAGTGCACCAGCCATTGCCAAAAGCACAGATAGCCTGCAAAATCGCGTAATTGAATATACGATTAATTATAAGAAATTATCGGGAACATTTGATGAAGCAATTGATAATCGCTCAAGCATTGCAAATGCAGTTAAAATGCCATCTCTTGAATATTTACAAGGCATGATTAACGACACAAGTGCAAAACTTGAAAGCATTCAAACACCCGTCCATATTTTACGCGGCTTACAGGATGATGAATATTATTGTGAAAGCGCAGACCTAATTTATAGCTCTGTCAAATCGCGTATTAAATCAGTCAAAACATTTGTCAACTCTGGACATATTTTAACATTAGGTCAAGAGCGCGAACTCGTTTTTGAAGAAGTATATCGCTTCTTTGAAGGATTGAAATGGCAAGGATAGCTTATAGTTTAGCTGTACCTACTTTTAAGGAATCGTTTATATAGCAATTCGGGCTGAGCCTCTTGCGGGACAGCCCTCCTCCCTTTTCCTGAATAAATACGGAGGGGCTGTCGGGATAAACAGGTGTCAACCTACTCTCCCTACAGCCCCTTTAATCACTCAAACAAAGTTGCAAAAACAAACTCTGTAATTATTTTCGCTGCTTGTGCACGCGTTAAATCATTCTTTGGCGCAAACATGCCATCACTAACACCTTGTGTAATTTCCATGTCGTACAACAATGTAATTGCTTTTTGCGTTTCACTATCGTAGCCCACAATATCTTTAAATGGTGCTATTTTTTCTGGCTCATATGTTTCTTCAAATATATATTCATATAGACGCGCAATAATAAGTGCCATTTGTGCACGTGTTATTTTTTCTTCTGGCTTTAAGTAATTGCCATTCCCCTTCATAATGCCCGCTTCGTACACTACGGCAATTTCCTGCTGCGTTTTTTCCGCATAGCTAGAAATATCTTTGAAAGGTGTAGCTTCCGTCGCCTCTGTATTAATAATGCGTGCAATAATAGATGCTATATGCACACGCTTCAACGCTTGGTCTGGCTTAAATGAGCCATCCTCATAGCCATTCATTAAGCCTGTTGTTGCAACAAAAGAAGCATATTCCTCTGCCCAATGTCCCTCCGTATCAGTAAAGGTTACATATTCAAACTCTTCAAAATCATCCTCATAGGCAAATAAAGAATAATAAATTTCAGTTAAAAATAAATCTGCCACTAATTGATAGCCTGCTTCGCTTAAATGAATATTTTGCGGATTTGGCAAATATGTTTTAAAATCACCCGCAACATAGTCAGCTGTATTCACAAAAATTGCTAATTCATTATAAGACACATCTTGAATTGTTTTATTAATTGCTGATACAAGTGTATCTAATTGAATTTGTAAGCTTTCATCTAAATAAGGGAATGGATTATAGTAGCCCATAATAAATACAGTTGCCTCAGGATTAATTGCTGCAATTTCCTTTAAAATGGCTTCATAGTTTTTTCCCATTTGCTGAATTCCTTCAAAAACACTTTGCAAGTCAAACGCTAATGTTTCCTTATCAAAATGCTTTAGTATATCATTTGCGCCTGCGCTAATTGTAATCACTTCTGCATTCGCAATAGCATCTCGTATTGCAAGCGAGTCACTTTGTGGCCCATCTACATTATAAATAGGCTTAGTAACATTGTTTTTAATATCGTTTAATACATCCTCTGTCGTATAACCAGGATAGGCAAATCCTTTATTATATGAGCTTAAATTATACTCATCTGTCATACTGTATGCCAGAAAATCTGCATAACTAAGCCCAAGCTCACCTGTTTCTTGAATACCAGCTGCAAGTGAATCACCTAATGCTAAATAATCAAAGCTTTCTGCTTCTTGCGCACTTACAGATATCGGTAAAGCCAATTGTAGTACTAAAAATAAAATGGCAACTAATTTAAATGCCTTCATTTCCATAATCTCCCCTTTATTCATAATCACAAACGTAAGTTTTAACAGCTTGACCACGTTTTTACTAGTATACAATATTCATTATATTTGAACACTAGGGATGTCCGAAAAGGTCACCTTATTTTTGATATAATGTTTTGTCTATTCTTTTTAAATTCAAAGGAAGTTGCTAGATTCAGTGTTTTCACTCTTTTAACAAAACATCACTAAAACGTCCGAAAAGCAGTGCTCTACACGCTTTTCGGACGCCCTCTACCTTTTTTGAATATTAAAATTATCCCCTAGCAATAGCCAATTTTGTGGGAATGGTAAGCCTAGTCGCCAGTAAGCAATTCCCCTAACATTTAGCTTTTTCATTAAATCAAACTTTGCTTGAATCGACCTAGCATCTTCAAACCAAACAATATGCGATTGCCCCTCCTCGTTAACATAATGGAAGTAAGGAGCTTGTGCCGTTGTATCGTATTGAATGGCTGCATGATAACGCTTTGCTAGCTCAATTGCCCTTTGTGGACTCAGTGCAGTCGCTCTTGTTTGCCCCTGTACGAATGGTAAAGGCCAATCATAGCCATATAAATTTTGCCCCATCATAATTTTACTTGCAGGCATTTTCGTTAAAGCATAATTTAATACGCGCTCCACTTCGTTAATAGGTGATACTGCCATTGGTGGCCCTGTAATATAGCCCCATTCATACGTCATAAGTACAACGAAATCAACAACTCCCCCGATGGCACCATAATCATGTGCAATTTGCCATGGTCCCTGTGCTTCATCGCTTGTTTTTGGCGCAAGGGCTGCCGATACTAAATAGCCTGCTGGGTGGAACTTTTCGGTTGCCCGTCGTAAAAATTGTACATAAGCCTCGCGCTGACTTGCTGGTAATGCTTCAAAGTCGAAATGAATATCCTTCACATTTCCAACACGCCTTGCCTCATCCAAAATATTATTCAGCAAAACCTCCTGTACAGCGCTGCTCTGTAAAATATCCTGTGCCAGCTCTCCGCTAAAACTACCTTCTTCTAAATTCGTTACAACAAGCGACATCACTGCCTCTGACTGGCGTGCAATATCAGGAATTTGCCCTGCTGGTGGTATCTTTAATGAACCGTCTCTACGTGCTTCATAGCTAAAAAGAGCTAAGTATGTCAAATACGGGCTAGCCTCTCGCGCTTGATTAAGTACCGCCTCACTAACTGTATCTCCCCTTGGCTCAATATAAGCTAATGCCTCTGTATTGCTTTTCGTTCTAGGTGGGATATACAATCGTAAACCAACTGGCAATGTTTGATACGGATTAATGCCATTAATTTGTGCTAACGTCAAATAGTTCATTTGAAACCTCTGAGCAATTGACCATAGACTGTCCCCTGCACGCACAGTATAAAAATGTCCATATATTGGAACGACTAATGCCTGCCCTACAACAAGCTGATCTGGCTCTGGAATTTGATTGGCCTGAACAACTACATCTACCGTCGTACCATAGCTTTGTGCAATGCTCCACAAACTTTCCCCAGCTCTTACCACATGAATTTGAATCGCGGCTCCTCCTATCAATCAATTATGCTATCTGCATTTTATGATTTGGAAAGGGATTTCATGAGGAAACATTATTAATTGTAATTGAATTTTTTAAGTGAGGCTGTCCCAAAAGCCGTGCATAGCCAGCTTTTGGGACAGTAGCGATTATCTTTTACAAAAAAAATAGAGAGCGCCTCCTTTAAAAATATGATAAACACGGGCTTCAACGATGTTTACCTTCGATAAAAGAGAAGCAATGAGAAGCTTTCATTCAATGCTTTGACAAAATAAAAGGGACTTTTCAGACAGTCCCAATTTTGTTCTACGTTTTCCGATGTCTACCTACCAGAAATTAGTTAAAAATTCAAAGAGGGCTATCCCAAGAGCAAGCATTTCACTGCTTTTGGGACGCCCTTTATTTTTATGTTACATTAAAACATTATAATTATTTTCAATTGTATGACGAATATTGGCAACATGAGCCTTAATCTCTTTTTCTGCACCTTCAGCATCACGATTACGTAGCGCCTTTAAAATTCGTTCATGTTCCTTTAAAGAGCTCTCATTTCGCCCTGGCACTAAAATTGTTTTGAATTGCAAACGCTTCAATTGTTGCTTAATTATGCGCACCATCTCAACGGCTTGCTGATTATTTGACGCCTTATAAATACAGTCGTGAAAAAGTAGATTTTTCTTGGAATAGGCATCAAATTGATGTGCATGTAGATTATCCTTCATCTCCTGTAAAATACTTTCTAAAAACGCTAAATCCATATCTGAAATATTTATTGCTGCATCCGCCGCGATAAGACCTTCAAGCACCTCACGAATTTTTAAATAGTTTCTGATTTCGTCTAAAGTAAAGGATTTTATAGTAGCACCTTTATTATTTTCAAGGAGAACTAAATTTTCTTGCTCCAATTTCAATAATGCCTTTTTAACCGTATTTCGACTAACACCGATTTCTATCGCTAAATCGTTCTCTATTAATTTTTGAGAGGGCTGATATATTCCTTCTAAAATTCGTTCTTTTATTAATTCATAGGCAATTTCTGATGGTCTTTTCAAAATAACACCCCATTTCGTATTAGTCATCCCTACATCTTTTTTGCACAGTTAGCAGGGGTTTCTGCGCAAGTCAAAATTAATTCTATATCTTATTTTAATGTAGATTCCATCGTTTAGAAAAGCTTCTTTAAATAATATTTTGAAAGGACTACTTGTTGACAACACTTGGTAGCCATGTTGTTAAAAACGGAATATACGTGACAAGCATTAGGACAATAATAGAAACAATAATAAATGGAACAATCGCTACAATCAGCTTCTCCATTTTTACATTGCCCACACTTGAGGCAATAAATAAACCTGCCCCAACTGGCGGTGTAAGAAGCCCAATTGTGGCATTCAAGCACAGCATTACACCAAAATGCACTGGGTCAATTCCAAAGCTGTGAACTAACGGCATAAAAATTGGAAGCAATATAATCATCACTGCCAGCTCGTCTAAGAAAATACCCGTAATTAATAAGAAAATATTGACTAACAATAAAAAGATTAACGGGCTCGTTGTCAAATCTCCCATTATAGAAACTATCGTTTGTGGGATGCGTTCAAATGCTAAAATCCAGCCAAACATACTTGCTGTCGACATTAATAATGTCACTACCGCTGTAGCAATTGTCGCATTAATCAACAATTCAGGGAAGCCTCGAAACTTCAGCTCGCGATAAAAGAACTTACCAACAATAATGGCAACAACACAAGCCACAGCTGCGGATTCAGTAGCTGTAAAGACGCCCGACATCGTTCCGATAATAATTGAGGCTGGTACTAATAATGCTGGGATGATATTAACAAGTGAAGTAAATACTTCATTCCATGGTGCTTTTTCTGATTGTGGATAATTATTTTTAATACCTAATATCATAATAAGCACAATAAATGACAGTGCCAGTAAAATACCTGGAAAAATCCCTGCCATAAACATATCATTGACAGAAACACTAGCACCTACTGCATAAATAATAAAGAGCATCGAAGGTGGGATAATTGGACCTAATAAGGCAGCAGATGCAGTAGTCGCAGCAGCAAATTCACGCTTGTAACCCGCCTTTTCCATTTCCGGAACCATTATTTTACTCATCATCGCTGTTTGTGCAGTGGCGGAGCCGATAATTGAAGCTAAAAACATATTCGCTACTACGTTAACATACGCTAGACCACCTTTGAAGTGTCCAACGCTTTTTTTAGCGAATTCAATTAGTCGCTTCGTTATGCCAGAAGCATTCATTAACTCTCCAGCTAGCATAAATAGTGGAATTGCTAGTAAACTAAAACTTTGCACACCAGAAAAAAGCTGCTGTGACACATTTTTAAGTAAAAAGGTTTGCCCTGTTGTAAAAATATAAACTAAGCTAATAATACCAAGCACTATTGCAATAGGTACTCGCATAATAAGTAAAATAAAGAATGCTAGAAACGTCCATGTCATTCTGCCTCACCTCCCCCAGAGTCAATTGATTTATTACTCGTATAGCTGAATCCTTTAATTAGGTGATTAAATGCATGGATCAATAAGCACACAAGTCCAAAGGGTACTGCTAAATAAGGTAAAAACATCGATATTTTCAGCCCCGGCGATATTTGCGTTTTGATAGATGGATTTGTCAGCCATTGAATAGCCATATAAGCAACAATTCCAGCAAAAATAATGACAGTCGCATAGCCCACGATGATGAAAATACGTTGCCATCCTATGCTTAATCTATCGAACACCAGCTCCAAGCTTGAGGCTCTCATCGTTTTAATGCTCATGCTTCCCCCAACAAATGTTAACCAAATTAACATATATATCGCTAACTCATCAGACCAAGTAAGCGGATTATCAAAAATATAGCGAAAAGCTACACCAAGTGCTATACTGCATAACATTGTTGCCATTAAAATAACAGCCAAAATTCTTTCCATTTTATATAAAGCGTCGCTTATAACGGAAATTATTTTCATATGGCTCCCCCTTAGTACTTAGATATCCAATTAGACCAATTTAAAAATAGAAAAAGGAAAAAGCCGTCTGCAAAATCATTTTAAGACGGCTCCTTATGCCGAGGTTAGTAACTAACAATATATGCTACTACCAAGCTAGAGCTGTCCGGAAAGGTCCATTCTTTTCGGACAAACATCTAGTAAAACTACATTTTCGGTTGCATTAGAAAGACCTCAATCTTTTTAGACAACCGCCTTCTATTTATTTTCAAACAGGGCTTAATGGACAGCCAATTTGTTATTTGTTTGCATCGATGAAATCTTTAATTGTCGCGTTCGAAGAAAATTGACCGTATACAGATTCACTTAAACTTTTAAATTCATCTACATTTTCAAGCTCATTTACAGTTACACCAAGTGTTTTTAACTCCTCTAACAGCGAGTTATCTTTTGCAATTCCCTCTGTTACGCCCCACTCAATGACAGAGGCCCATGTGTCCGCAATAATTTGGCGGTCTTCATCACTTAATTTATCAACTGTTCCTTTAGAGCCAATAACAATTTCAGGAAACACAATATGTCCTGATAAAGTTAAAATATCAGCCGCTTCATAAAATTTTTGTGAAACTGCGGCATTAAAATCTGTATCCACTGCATTAATAACGCCTGTTGATAATGATGTATATACTTCTGGTAAAGGCATGGAAGTTGGTCCTGCATTAATTGTTTTATAATATGACTCAAAAACAGGGCTTCCTGGAATTCGGATTTTTAAGCCTTTAAAATCGCTAACACTTTCTAATGGCTTTTCAGATAAAATATGCCGTTGCCCCGCAAAAAACAGTCCGTAGCCAACCATGTTTTTTACTTCTAAATCTTTCATCATCTGCTTAGCAGGCTCGCTATTTGCTGCATCTGCCGCTGCCTGTAAATCATCGAAAAGAAAGGGCATAAACCAGCCGTTTAAAGATTCTGAAATACTAGACATTGTCCCATTACTTAAAATAGCAAAATCCAATGTGCCTGATTCTACTTGCTGTTGCATATCTGCTTCTTTCCCAAGCTGGTTAGCAGGATAAATGTCAACCGTCATACGGCCATCTGAATTCTCCTCTAATTTTTCTGCAAATCTTTCTGCCACACTATATTTAATATGGGCTTCTGTCGCCTCATGTCCTAACTTAAATTTATACGTTTGTCCTGCTGCCGATTCTGTATTTATATTTGATGAGGAATCTTCTTTATTATCCCCACACGCCCCTAATACAACCGTCAGTAATGATAACCCTAATATTAACAACCATTTTTTCATAATGTGCCCCCTTTGTTTTTGCAAACATTTTTTAATCCACACAATTTTTAAAGTACTGCCGTCATTTCAAATTGAATACGCAAACCTTTTTTTAAGCTTTTTTCTGTTGTATGTCTAGCAGGTCGATTGTTTTCATTTGGAAACATTTTCAACCACTCGACGTTTACGTTATCTTTATATTTACGGTCAACCATATACACACTTAGATGAGCAATGTCATCCGTAGTTCCCCCCGCAGCCTTCATAATTTCACGTAAATAGTGAAATAGATTACGAATTTCCTCATCTATATCCTCTGGCACTATGCCTGTTTCTGGGTCTGAGCCAATGATGGCTGACGAATATACCATATTTCCAACTCTCACAGCAACAGGTATTGGATTGTCATGCCTTGACCCTGAAATATGAAGAACCTCACGCTTTGCCATTTTGCTGCACCTCCGCTTCTGTTTCATAGTAAACAACTCCCTCAGCCTCCAAAACAGAGCGTAAATTGTAAAAATCTAAGCTTATTTGCCCACTTTCAATTTTGGCAATTGTATCAGATTCCTTCTGTAAACGAGCATTGGAAAGCTGAAGTGTTTTTTCAAAATCCTCTTTTTTTACAACGACGATACCGTCATCGTCTGCCATAACAATATCACCTGCTGTAATAATAGCTCCTCCACACACTGCTGGTGCATTTACCCAGCCGCCTTTAATTTTATTAGTTCCTTGAGACAATACTTCTTTTGTCCAAACTGGGAAACCTAGTTCTCGAATTTGGCGCACATCTCGAATACCACCATCCATAATGACACCTTGTACGCCCTTTTTCATAAGTGCCGTTACAATTAATTCTCCAATCATCCCTGCAATCCCATTGCCCTCCGTTGTAATTACTAAAATATCGCCCGGCTGACAAACTTCAATTGCAGCATGAATCATTAAATTATCACCTGCTGGACAAATAACCGTCACCGCTGGTCCAACAATCATCTTATTCGATTGAATAGGCTTAATATTTGGATTTACTAATCCCTGTTTTCCTTGCGCTTCATAAACAGTTGAGACATCTAGCTTCCCATATTCAGAAAGGAGCTGTTGTGATGGTCTTTCAAAATTTCTTAATACATATTTTTGCATTATAGAAGCTCCTCTCCTACGAGTGGGAAGAAGCGAGAAAATGCTTCTGCTTGTTTATAGCTGCTATTACCTGAGCAGCGGCGTGCATGATTGCCGCGCAGCACCGCTTTATAGCCGTAATAGCTAATTAAATGTCCTTGTGCTTTAAAGCATTGCATAGCGGCTTGCTTCTTCTCATATACATCCGAAATATCTAAAATAACATCAGGATTAAAGCTTGAAATTTCTGATTGATGCGGCTCAAATCCAAAGATTTTCGCTTGCTTCACCGTTTTTGTACCTTCAAGGCGCACACCATTCGATGTAGATAGCACTGATGCATCAAAAACAAACTTGGAAACAGCCTCATGGTCAGGATTAAATGCATCACGTGGCCCATGTGAAATAATAATATGTGGCTCGACAGCACGAATTTTTCGCACTAAGCGCTCCATTCTTTCTTCATTAAATTCCATATGATAATCTTGGAAGTCCCAAATTTCGATTTTATCCTCTGTTAACCCTAAGCATTTTGCTGCTGCGAGTAGCTCAGTTTTACGGGTTTCTTTTACATTTTCAAGCGTTTGTCCTTCTATATTCCATAAATCATTCGATTCGCCACGTGCTCCGTAGCTTAAAACGACCAAGTGTACATTTGCTCCGTACTGTGCATATTTTGCGATTGCGCCACCCCCTCGCCATACGAAATCTGCTGCATGTGCACTTACTACTAATACATTTGTGTTTGAATTAATCATTGTTAATTTCCTCCTAAATCCTTACTTATTTTCTTTAACAATAGGTGTACCATAAGTGTGGAATGTTTCAATCGTTTTATTGCCCCATGCCTGCCCACGCTTGCGGTCTTCTTCCGTCCATGTAATCGGCTCAAAGTCTGGGTCTAATACTAAATAGCCTCCAGAGCAAATCTCGATTCGATTTCCGCCAGGTTCATAAACATAGACAAAATAAGTTTGGTTAATTGCATGCTTGCTTGGTGCGAATTCGATAAAAACATTTTGGTCAATAAATAAATTTGCTGCACGCCATATCCCTTCATTTGTATCTACAGATAAAGCTAAATGATGAAAGCGCCCTTTTGTTCCAGTAGCGTCCCGTGAATATACGAGCTCATACGATTTGGCGTTAGAGCGATACCATACCGCACCTCTTGTACCATTATCGAGTACAATTTGCTCCGTCAACTTCATCCCTAAAACATGTTGCGCAAAGTCCCCATCGGCATCCGGATTGGAGGACAGGAAATTAATATGGTCTAAATTTTTTACTGCTGCACCTCTTCCGATAAATTTTTGATGCTGATTTTTTAATGTTGGTTTCAAATGCTCCGGTGCTTTGTATTTCTCAGTTTCAAAATACAGCTCCATTAAATGACCATCCAATCCTAAATATTGGTAAGCACGACCATGACCAAAATCACCGTCAATCCATTCACCTTGAATACCTGTTGCTTCAATCGCCTGCACTCGGCGTTCTAATGCCTGTGGACTTCTAACCCTAAAGGCAGTATGACCAACACCCGGCTCATCAGATTGAGTCAGAATGATTGAATAATTTTCGTAATCATTCCAACATCGCATGTAAGCCTTTTCATCAGTACGCTTAACAATTTCAAGTCCCATGCTTTCATAAAAGAATTCAATGCTGTCATTTAATTTTGGCGTTAAGAGCTCCACATGCCCGATATGAACAATATCGTCAAAATGCTCTATAGGATTTTCTGCCATTCTATTACCCCCTAACAATATTGTTGAACAATTTTGTAAATCAATTATAATCTTATATTTTAAATTAAGTCAATACTATTTTCTAATAATTCTAAATTTATAGTTCAAAGTGTTTTTTCTTTACATAGTGTTCTAACAGTGAATGCAATTTTTTCAAGCAAATTTCATTCAATGGAGTGCTCTAAAATAGCTTTTTTAAGCACTTGACTTTAAATAAATGGCTAACTAAAATGAGGATTGTTCAACAAAATTGTTTATGGATGTGAACGGATATGAAATTTTACTTTGTTGTCTTTCTAACTTTTCTTTTTCAAATAGCTTTAAAAGGGAATATATTATTGGCATCTCTCTACGGCTTGCACTTACATGCTAGTCCATTCATGCTCGGGGGAATTATTGCTGCGGGCTCATTATTTCCGATGTTGCTCGCCTCTTTTGCAGGACGCTTGTCAGACAGGCTTCCACTCAATCTTCTTCTAGCAATTGGGATGATTGGAAGTGGTCTTTCACTTCTTACTATTTACTTGTTTAATAATAGTTTAATAGCTCTTTTAATAATTCAGCTTGCTTTCGGCTTATTTCAAATTATTACTGTCGTCAGCAGTCAAAATCTAGTCGGTGTGTTAAGCACAGAAAAAATGCGCACAAAAAACTATGCCTCCTATACATTAAGCGTATCGTTTGCGAATTTTTTTGGTCCTTTATTAGTTGGGTTACTCATCGACTTATCAAGCTACTCCTATGTCTATTTACTACTCGGGGGAATTTCTATATTGCCAGGGGTCATTTTTTTATTTATGCGACTTCAAGCTTCCTTCAATAAAAAAGCGACCGCTGTAGAAATCAGCTTTTATGAATTACTTGTTCATCCAGATTTAAGAGTTGTTTTTGTAACAAGTGGTGTTATTTTAACGGCGGTCGGACTATTCGAGTTTTATTTCCCGATATACGGAAATACAATTGGACTTTCAGCATCAATTATTGGCACACTCCTATCAATTAATGCTGTTGCATTTATTATTAGTAGGTTGCTAATGAATAAGCTACAGCGTCACTTCAGCCCTGAGCAAATTATTGGTGGGTGCCTTATCATTGCAGGAAGTGCCTTTTTCCTACTTCCATTTATGACAGCGATTCCTCTATTAGCGGTCATCTCTTTCATCATGGGTATAGGACTAGGCTGTTGCCAGCCACTATCAATCGTCATGGCTTACAACAATGCACCAGCCGGACATACTGGCGAAGTTCTCGGAATTCGTTTAACGGTTAACAAGGCTGTCCAGTTTGCAGTTCCTATCATTTTTGGCAGCATTAATTTTCTCGGTTTCTTCCCAATCTTTTGGATGAACACACTACTTTTGTTATTCAGTGGAAAATCCTTGCTCAAAGATAATTCAAAATAAAAACCCGGCAATTCTTATGCAGAAGTGTGAATATTCCGAATCGTTCGCGTGCCTGGCACTCAGTAAATAAATTCAGCAGGATTATTTTTTTCTTAATTGGGTAATTAATAATAGTAAGTTGATTAAGAAAGCGAGGAAATCATATGAAAAGATTAGCAAAATGGTTGATTATTCCGTTAAGTATTTTCCTATTAACCGCCTGTAATAATGATAAAGTAACGGAAGTACCTGTCACCACGCCTAGCAATCCAGATAATGCGGCAAATGGCAATAATCCTGCGGCTGCTTCGCCTTTTGCCTTTACACAATTTTCGTTAGAGGTAACTTACGGTTTAACAGAAAAATACGAGGTTGATTATGAGGTTGATAAAAAGGGAACTGAGGCAGAAATTGATGACAAAATAAACGGTGAAAAGCTAAAAGGCAATGATGCTTTTGCCAAGCTAGAGCCATTATTCCAAGCGCTAACATTCGATGCAGCAACGGACAATGCCACAATTGCTTCCGAAATATTAACGGTATTTGAATTGCCTACAGACTATACAGAGTTTGAACTTGAGGTACGCTTTACTGATGGCACAGAAAAAGAGTTTAAGCTGACTCAATAAAGTGAACTTTCAATCCCCCACTTCACCAATCGGATTTTTACGGGCTGCGAGAACTTTATTATGTTTTAAAACAAGGTCTTACAGCCTGTTAATATGCAGTGTGAAGAACTCTTTTATTAGCTTAGGATACAAAATCGTCATTTTTTATATAATATAATCAATTTAGACTATTCCCAACAAAGAACATTTGTTCTAAAATGAAATTAACTTGAATCTGGGAGGTCTTTATATGACTAATAAGCCATCTTTACAGCTACCAAATGACTTTGAACAATATCGCACAATCATTGAAGAAACGATGCAGCCTGTTATTGAAATCAACACAACTGAATGTAAAACATCGCTATATGAAAGTAAATTTGAAGGCAATCCTTATTTCCCTTTAACAATGAAATATCCTACAAATAACGAAGGGCAGCCATTAAAATTACTTGCTCAAATCAACTTTGCAGACGTACCAAAGCATTTACCACATTTCCCAATCGAGGGTATTCTCCAATTTTATATTGATGGCTATGATGATATACTAGGAATGGATTTTGATAATGGACAAAATCCAGCCGGCTTCCGCGTTATTTTTCACGAGCAAATTATTCAGGACGAATCACAATTAATGCAGGATTTTTCTTTTGTTAAACTACAAGGTGAGGAATTATATTTTCCTGTCGAAAAGGAAATGGCATTATCATTCGAAGAAAGCTTCGAGCCTTTAATGATTGATGATTTTCGCAGTAATGAGGTTTATGCAGCAATCCAGCAACAAGTGAAAGAAGACGAAGAGTTAGAGGATAAATTTTACGAAACATTTAGCGGTACAGGACACAAAATGGGCGGTTACCCTTTTTTCACACAAGAAGATCCTCGTGCTTATGGTGATTACACTGACTCTACCATTTTGCTATTACAAATAGATAGTATTGGTAACGATATTATGTGGGGAGACTGTGGTGTAGGTAATTTCTTTATTACAGAAGCTGATTTACAGCGTAAAGATTTTAGCAATGTCCTTTATAATTGGGACTGCCATTAAAAACAAGCCAACATCCCCCTTCCTAACAATCAATTTCGCCTGCCGTGTATCATTTTTCGGCAGGCGTTTTGCCTTTTAGCATGATAATTTATTAATAATTCCGTAAAATACTAAATCCTCGTACTTCCCATCCTTTATAATATGGTCCTTTAATATGCCTTCTTGCCTCATCCCAATCTTCTCCATTACTTTCCCTGAAGCTGGATTTGTTGCAAAATATCTCGCAAACACTTTGTGCATCTTTTTTTCTTTAAATGCAAATTGCACGATTGCCTGTGCTGCCTCTGTTGCATAGCCTTTTCCCCAATACGGCTCACCAATCCAATATGCGAGTTCGCCTTGATTAAAATGTTTATTATGCGACAAAGCAATCGCTCCATATAACTCTCTTGTTTCCTTATCCGTTACCGCTAATTCGTAAGATCGGTCCTCTACAAAATTCTCATAATGATACTCAATCCACGTTAGCGCATCCTCTATCTTATATGGATGCGGCAAATACAAGGTGCTTTTATAAATATTATAATTATCGCACAGGGTCGCTACACGCTCCGCATCTGTTTTGTCAAATAACCTCAGAACAAGCATATCTGTTGTTATTGTCATCATTTCTCGATTGTATTCCATTAAAATTCCCCCTATTCATGACACAAACTGTATGACTATTCTAACTTTTCACGCACAAAAAAACCATCTCTTATTTAATATTAAATAAGGGATGGTTTTTGAATTGTATTAAGTTTTCAGAATTGTTTGCGTGCCAGGCACTTACATCATGCCAGGCATTCCGCCCATACCGCTCATATCAGGCATTCCACCGCCTGCACCTGCTGGCTCCGGAATATCTGCTACTACTGCTTCAGTTGTCAAGAACAGAGCCGCTACAGATGCTGCATTTTGTAGTGCTGAACGCGTTACTTTTGCTGGGTCTACTACGCCTGCTTCAACCATGTTTACCCACTCGCCTGTTGCTGCGTTGAAGCCGATGCCTACTTCTTCGCGTTTTAAACGGTCAACAATAATTGAGCCTTCTAAGCCCGCGTTTTCAGCAATTTGGCGTACTGGTTCTTCTAATGCACGTAAGATGATTTTCACGCCTGTTGCTACATCGCCTTCTACTCCGTCTAATACTTTTTCAAC
Source organism: Metasolibacillus fluoroglycofenilyticus (assembly GCF_003049645.1). Lineage (GTDB taxonomy): Bacteria > Bacillota > Bacilli > Bacillales_A > Planococcaceae > Metasolibacillus > Metasolibacillus fluoroglycofenilyticus. Next base: position 14,789 of record NZ_PYWK01000007.1, on the reverse strand, counting down.
CGCGCTGTAAACATTTAATAATGCAGTACCTCCACCAGAAACAATACCTTCTTCAACTGCTGCACGCGTTGAGTTTAATGCGTCCTCGATACGTAGTTTACGCTCTTTTAATTCTGTTTCTGTTGCAGCACCAACTTTAATTACTGCTACACCACCAGCTAATTTTGCTAAGCGCTCTTGTAGTTTTTCTTTATCGAATTCTGAAGTTGTGTCTACAAGCTGTGCACGAATTTGACCAACGCGTCCTTCGATTGCTGCAGAGTCGCCTGCACCCTCAACGATTGTTGTGTTATCTTTTGATACAACAACTTTTGCCGCGCGACCTAAAGACGTCATATCAGCTGATTTTAAGTCTAAGCCTAAGTCTTGTGTAATTACTTGAGCGCCAGTTAAAATCGCGATATCTTCTAGCATCGCTTTACGACGATCGCCAAAGCCCGGTGCTTTAACAGCTACCACATTAAATGTACCACGTAATTTATTTAATACTAATGTTGCTAATGCTTCACCTTCAACATCTTCCGCGATAATTAACATCGGGCGACCTTGTTGTACTACTTGCTCTAATACAGGTAAAATCTCTTGAATGTTGGAGATTTTTTTATCAGTAATTAAAATAAATGGATTATCTAATACGGCTTCCATTTTGTCTGTGTCTGTTACCATATAGTGAGATGCGTAGCCGCGGTCAAATTGCATACCCTCTACAACATCAAGCTCTGTTGTGAAGCCTTTTGATTCTTCGATTGTAATAACACCATCGTTACCAACGCGTTCCATTGCATCAGCAATATATTGACCAATTTCTTCATCTGATGAGGAAATTGCTGCTACTTGTGCAATCGCTTCTTTATTTTCTACTGGACGAGAAATTGATTGAAGCTCTGTTAGCGCTGCTGCTACCGCTTTATCAATACCTTTTCGAATACCTACAGGGTTTGCACCAGCCGTTACGTTTTTCAAGCCTTCGCGAATCATCGCCTGCGCTAATACTGTTGCCGTTGTTGTACCATCACCAGCAATTTCATTTGTTTTTGATGCTACTTCTGCTACAAGCTTTGCACCCATGTTTTCATATGGATTTTCAAGTTCGATTTCTTTTGCAATTGAAACACCGTCATTTGTAATTAATGGTGAGCCAAATTTTTTCTCCAATACAACATTACGCCCTTTTGGACCTAATGTTACCTTTACTGCATTTGCTAATTTATCTACACCTTGAAGCATTAATGAACGTGCTTCTTCTGCGAATTTAATGTCTTTTGCCATTATCAAAAAACCTCCCGAAAATAATTATCCATTCGTGTTATATGCTGCTGTTTGCCAGCTCATTACTCATTCATATGCGAGGCAAGCATCCACTTGCCCGCCCCTAACTCTCTTTAAAAGCAGTTTTTAATTAACCAATAATAGCCAATACGTCACTTTCGCGTAAAATTAAGTACTCTTTACCGTCATATTTTACTTCAGTTCCTGAGAATTTTGAGAAGATAATTTCGTCTCCCTCTTTCACATCAAGTTCAACGCGTGCACCGTTATCTAATACACGGCCTGTCCCAACTGCTACTACTTTACCAGTTTGTGGTTTTTCCTTTGCCGAGTCTGGTAAAACGATACCGAATGCCGTTTTTTCCTCTACCTCAACTAGTTCGATAATGATACGATCACCTAATGGTTTTAACAAGTGAAACAACCTCCTACAAAATATTAAATCTTTGGATTTATTAGCACTCATTCATATGGAGTGCTAACACACTTACTATATTAAATAATCTATAAATTTTTTGCAAGTAAGAACTACAAAAAATTTTCAATTCTCTTGAACTTCCTCTACAATAAAGAAAGCATACCGTATTATAGTTACAGAAAGTAGGTTTTATGCACGTGACTTCTATTCGTTCAACAAAATTCAAAACACAAAAAACAGCACTCTATTTATTGCTGGTATACATTGTTGCTCAATTATCAAGCCTTGTTCTATTTATTCCTGGTACTAAAGACTTTTTCCTAAGTTTTGTATCCGCTTCAGAACATAAGAGTTTTGTTTTAGCCGCTTGGTGGAACACAATCGCTTTTCTGATTGCTTTAGTTATTATGATGTTCCTAATTCGACGTGATAAAAATTTCTTTACTATTTTTAAAGGACAACGCGCTTCAATTGGTGTCACAATTGGATGGGGAGTTATCGGTGTTTTTTTAGCATTTTTAGGCCAGATTGTCGCTTCGCTAATTGAAATTTATTTGCTAGGCATTGAAGCGGGCTCTGACAATACAGCATTAATTATGGATATTACTCGCATTGCGCCAGTTATGATTATCACTTCAGTATTATTAGCCCCTATTTTAGAGGAGCTCATATTCCGACGTGTCATTTTCGGCTCACTCATCCAAACACAAAACTTTTGGATTGCTGCATTAATTAGTGCACTTGTTTTTGCTGTTATTCATCGAGATTTACCGCATCTATTAGTATACACAGTGATGGGGCTGATTTTTTCATTTTTATACTATAAAACAAAACGCCTATTAGCACCAATCATTGCACATATGGCGATGAACGGCTTAGTTACACTAGCCCAATTAAACATAGATAAAATACAACAAATGACAGATTCTCTTCCAAAATAAAAGAAGACACTAAAAAGTCGATTTGTCACAATAACTGTGATAGGAACTGCACCCAAATTGTTAGACACAACTAACAATTGGAGGTGCAGTTCAATACAAATCGACTTTTTTAAATACGAGGAAAAGTATGATTTATAATCAATTATGCCTTGGTGTAATTGCCTGTAACTATCCCAGACAACAGCTCCTCTTTTAAATATAATGGAAAAACCTTCACTTTACGCTAAGAAACAGTCACTATAGCTAATGTTTATCACGTTTTCAAGGAAACTCTTCCCCATTTTAATTAGCTATATCCTTGATGAAGTATCATAAGAAAACGTCCGAAAAGCAGTGCTTTATCTGCTTTTCGGACGCTCTCCTCTTATCATTTATTCATCTCTTCCATTTGTCGGCGCTGTTCTGCTAACAGTGCCTCCACTTGTATTTGCTGTGTCGCCTCTTGCTCTTCGCGTTGGCGCTGCTCCTCTGCTGCTAAAAACTTCTTATAGCCTATTTTCGAAATGACGATGCTCACCTCATATAAAATAAATAATGGAATCGCAACAATTAAATTCGAAATAAAATCAGGTGGCGCTAAAATTGCTGCAAGGACAAACAGCACAAAATAAGAGTATTTACGGAATTTCACCATTAATGCTGGATTCAAAATACCGATGCGCGCTAAAAATAACGTCACAACTGGCAATTGAAAAATAACACCAAAAGGTAAAGTCAGTGTTAATAAAAAAGAGAAAAAATTATCAATCCCTAACGTTGGCTGAATTTCTAAGCTATTCGATAAGTTCATCATAAAACGCATGACATACGGAAATAGCACGAAATAAGCAAAGGCTATCCCTATCAAAAATAAGAGAAATGAATAAGGGATATATTTGAGCGTCGCCTTGCGCTCCGTTTCAAGCAAGCCGGGTGTAATAAACGACCATAGCTGATAAAGCAAGATAGGTGACGTGAAAATAAACGCCACAATAAACATCACCTTTAAAAATACCGCTAACGGGTCTGTCGGTGCAAAGGCATTTAATGTAAATTGAGCTGCCTCATCGCTCGCTTGAATAAATTTAATAATGGGCTCTGTTAAAAAAAAGCTACCTACAAGCGCCAAAACAAAGAAGAACGCCGTAACAACAAGGCGACTTCTTAATTCTTCAATATGCTCTATGACAGTCAGTTCTTTTGGATTCATATATAAGACATCCTTAACTTACTTAACATTATCGTTATCTTTATGTTCAATAACTTTCTTTTTATCGTCATCATCGTCTGCCAAGCCTTTAGTTGCTTGTCTGAACTCGCGAAGTGTAGAGCCCATCGCCTTACCAAGCTCTGGAAGCTTCTTCGGTCCAAAAATTAGGATGGCAACAACACCGATAATAACAAGGCTTACTGGTCCAATCGCATTCAAATGGATTACCATTACGCCACCTCCTCTATATGTACATTTTAACGTATTATACCCCATTTTGCTAATACATTACTTGTGAATTATTTGCGTCAATTACGTATTAAATAAATGAGTGCCTGCAATTCTACGGACAAATCAATATTCATTAATTTCATCGATTCGGGCACATTTAATCGTATCGGCGTAAAATTTAAAATGCCTTTTGCATTCATTTGTGCTAAACGGTCTGCCATTGCCTGTGCAGAGCGTGCCGATACAGTTAATATCGCTAATTCCGCATTATATTTCTCGTACATTTCCTCTAAGCGATCAGGGTGAAATACCGGAATACCACTAATTTCTGTTCCCTCCTGTGGCGCTTTTGAGTCAAAGGCTACAACAATACGTGTATTATGGTTTTTTTGAAAATTATATTTTAAAAAGGCATTTCCTAAATTTCCTACTCCGATTAATGCGACATTCGTTGCTTCATCTTGATCAAGTGTTTCTCTAAAAAACTGCAATAAATGCTGAACATCATAGCCATAGCCTTTTTTGCCAAGTGCACCAAAATAAGAAAAATCTCTGCGTATCGTTGCAGAATCTATTTTCATCGCTTCACTAAGCTCTTGCGATGATACGCGTTGTTTTCCTTCATTCGCAAAGTTTTGTAAAAATCGGTAATATAAAGGAAGCCTCTTCGTAGTTGCTTGTGGAATTTTCGTTTCTTTGCTCACACACAATCCTCCTGCAATCTAGTTCGAAGTCGTTTTCATCTTACTAGACATGGACGAATAAGTAAAGTATCCATCATTGCGCCAAGCATGCGTATCTATTACACTAAAAGCATGAACTGAGGTGTAACTATGATTGTTTTACAAGTAAATCAACTATATAAATCATTTATTACGGATGAAATATTAAGCGGCGTTAAGCTAGAAGTACAGCATCGTGACCGTGTTGCACTTGTTGGACGCAACGGTGCTGGCAAATCCACTTTATTAAAAATTATCGCAGGGCAAATGTCTTATGACTCTGGTGAAATCATTATTCCAAAGGATATTAAAATCGGCTATTTAGAGCAGCATGCTGGTCTTGATTCAGAATTATCGATGTGGGATGAAATGATGACCATTTTCACCACACTACAGCAAATGGAACAAAAGCTCCGCGCCTTGGAGCAGCAAATGGCTGAACCAACTGTTTATGAAAATCAGGAAGCCTATGCAAAACTAATAGCTGAATATGACCAATTGCAGCACGATTTTAAGGATGCTGGTGGCTATCAATATGAGGCGGATACACGCTCTGTTCTCCATGGTATGCAGTTTTATCCGGAGGACTATCAGAAGTCAATTCGCTCCTTATCAGGTGGACAGCGTACGCGTTTAGCCTTAGCTAAGCTGCTTTTATCAAAGCCTGATTTGCTCATTTTGGACGAGCCGACAAACCACTTAGATATCGAAACACTAGCATGGCTTGAAAATTACTTAAAAGGGTATGATGGTGCAATTTTAATCGTTTCACATGACCGTTACTTCCTAGACCAAGTCGTCTCTATTGTTTACGAAGTATCGCGTACACGCGTGGCGAAATACGCAGGTAATTACAGCGCATATTTAGATGAAAAAGCTAAAAACTATGAGCGTGATATGAAAATGTATGAGCGACAGCAAGATGAAAAAGCTAAAATGGAGGCGTTTATCCAAAAAAATATCGCCCGTGCATCTACAACGAAAATGGCACAAAGCCGTCGTAAAATGCTAGAGCGTACAGATTGGTTAGAAGCTCCCGATGGCGATGAAAAATCAGCTAGTTTCGGCTTCACAATTGATAAGCAAAGCGGCAATGATGTGCTGGCAGTGGATGCACTTGCTGTCGGCTATCAAAACAAGTCGATTTCTCGTAATAACCAGCTACGTTTGTTCCGCGAAGACCGCGTCGCACTTGTTGGCCCAAATGGTGTCGGTAAATCTACTTTATTAAAAACAGTTGTAGAAGATTTACAGCCACTTGCTGGTGAAATTCGCTATGGTACAAACGTCCAAATCGGCTACTATGACCAAGAGCAGGCAAAACTAAACTCCAATAAAACCGTGCTACAGGAGCTTTGGGATGAATGGCCATTAATGAACGAAAAGGATATTCGTACAGTGCTTGGGCGCTTTTTATTTAGCGGAGATGATGTAGGAAAACCTGTTAATGCTTTATCAGGTGGCGAAAAAGCGCGCTTAGCCCTTGCCAAACTAATGATGCAAAAAGCTAACTTCCTTGTGCTAGATGAGCCGACAAACCATTTAGATTTAGATAGTAAGGAAATTTTGGAAAATGCTTTAATTGATTACCCAGGCACTTTGTTATTTGTATCACATGACCGCTATTTTATTAATCGCATTGCGACAAAGGTCATCGAGCTATCAGCAGACGGCTCTTTCGAATACTTAGGTGATTATGATTACTATGTTGAGAAAAAGCAAGAATTAGCTGAGCTTGCTGCAATGAAAGAATCCTCAACAGTGGAGGTAGCAGTTGCAACAAAAATTTCGACATCTACAATTGATAAGGATGCAAAGAAACGCGAGCGGCAAATCCGCCGTCAATTAGAAGAACTTGAAAGTAAAATGGCAGCATTTGATGAACAAATTGCTGCTTTAGAAGAACAGCTATGCGATCCTACCATTTTTTCTGACCATGAAAAGGCACTTGAAGTACAAACCGAGTTAGACGCTGTAAAAGAAAATCACGAAATGCTCGAAATGGAGTGGCTTGAGCTCAGTGAGGAGCTTGAAAATTTATAAAAAAGATGTCGTCTGAAAAGTCATTTTGAGACAACATCTTTGCGAAGTGGATAGTGATAATTTATTGCTACTACCACGTTTTAACAAATATTTAATATAGAAGTAAGGGCTATCCGAGAACATGTACACTTTTCGGACAGCCCCTTTATTTTACCCTTCTTAATGGCTTTCTGTATTTTAAATCACGATAAGCGCCGTACGTGCCGTATGCCCAGCCAAAAAATAGCGCAATAGCTGCTGCAATTAGCAGATTCAAAATATTAGCATAAGACTTTCTCGCACGAAATAGCCGGTAGCTCCCTATACGAATACTCTCAAACAATTTTTCAATATCGCTTCGTCCATAAACGAGCGCTAGAGGATAACAAGTAATTGCTACAAAAATAAGTAAGGTTGAGAATGAATATAAAATATAAGTACCGAATACAGTGATACTAAGTAGCCACAAGGTAACACTTGCTAAAATCGCACCAAAAATTAACAGCATAATCATTGCACGTTTATTTTGCTTCGACAATAGATTCCCCCCTCTATTTACACATTTGCTTTCTATTTTATCATGATTCAGTAATGTTTACTGCGACGAAGTAATTGCAGGAGCTAAATTCTTTTGTACCTAAAGCGTAGCGAAATCCCTGTCCCCTATAGATAGTGAGGTAAATGTTTCACTTACTTTCAACTCAACAAATATACTAACATTTGCTAAATCAAAATAAGCCTCTTGCAGTTATTACAGATTTCAAACTAAATGTAATTACCCAAAGCATAATTGATATTATGATATTACATATATATTGGTCAATATACAAATTTCGATAAAATTTGCCCACAATTTTATTCACATTTAAAGTGTAGTCATATCAACATATCAACAGACTTTTCCACATTGTCCACAATTAAAATTAAATTTTTCCACATCACTATGAGGAAAACCACATACTATATATTGATAAATCACAACTTACCCACAAGTTATCCACAAATTGTGCATAAGTACGAATGTTCTTATTGACATTTTGCATTTTTCCACTTACAGCCTGTGGATAATTTTCAGAAAACTTAAACGTTTTATACAATGCTACATTCTAAGCAATTCGACAACAAGAAACAATATACTTTTACATTATGCTAAAATGCAGTTAAAAATGACTTGAAGGAAAGACCAATTAAAGGTAACTAAAAAATTAGTATTTCCAATCTATAAAACAATTCTTCTAAATGGCTTGTATTTCAATCCAAAAGAAAAAAGTTGTCTGAAAGCGGCACGCTAGCCTGCTTCCGGACAACTCTTTCTTGTAGCAGATTCATTAGGGAGGGTGTCGCATTGTGCAACAATGGCTAACTTGCCCATAAAGCGGAATTTATACATCATTGCGCTAACACTGAATTAATTTTACAACCAACTTTTTAATTCCATACCAGGACGGCCGTTCATCATCATGTTTCCACGCACCCCAGCTTCATACATTTTCGCACCTGCTGCTCCAATCATTGCCGCATTATCTGTACAAAGCTTTAATGGTGGCACATAGAACGGAATTCCTTCCTGCTTAAAGGCTTGTTCAAGCGCAGAACGCAAGCCTTTGTTGGCAGCAACACCACCTGCCGCAATCACTTGTCTTACATTAAATTCACGTGCTGCACGCAATGTTTTTGTCGTCAATACTTCTACTACACTATCTTGAAAGCCTTTTGCTACATGGGCTGCTATAATCTCTTCATTGCGTTGATTCATATTATGCTTATAGTTAATAACCGCAGATTTCAACCCGCTAAAGCTAAAATCGTAGCTCCCCTCCTCTAACCAAACACGTGGGAAAGATACTGCTTCCTCTGTCTCATGTGCCAAACGATCAATATGTGGCCCACCCGGATATGGTAAATTCAGCACACGTGCCACTTTATCATATGCCTCACCAGCTGCATCGTCACGTGTCTCACCAATTAGCTCGAAATGACCATGCTCCTTCATATACACAAGTTCCGTATGGCCACCCGACACAACGAGTGCAATTAATGGGAACTGCATTGGCTGTACTAACGCATTCGCATAAATATGTCCCGCAATGTGATGAACACCTACAATCGGTAGCTGATGTGCCCATGCAAATGCCTTCGCCGCATTAATGCCAATTAATAATGCCCCTACAAGCCCAGGGCCTTCCGTAATTGCGACCGCTGTTAATGCATTTGGTTGCAAATCAGCCTGCAGTAACGCTTCCTCAATAACGAGTGTCACCTGCTCGACATGGTGACGTGAAGCAATTTCAGGTACAACGCCACCGAAGCGTTTATGGCTATCAATTTGCGACGCTACAATATTTGATACAATTTCTGTCCCATTTTTAATAATTGCGGCTGCCGTTTCATCACAGCTTGTTTCAATTGCTAATATATATTGATTTTCCATTTATAATTTCACCCACATGACAAGAGCATCCTCTTGATTATCAGTATAATATCCTTTTCTCAAGCCCCCATCTTGGAAGCCTAGCTTATAGTATAAATTTTGCGCTACAATATTTGACACGCGCACTTCCAAGCTCATTGTTTCCATATTCGCTTCGCGTGCCACACGCATTGCCTCACGCATTAAACCTTCTCCAATTTTTCTTCCGCGTGCTGACTCAACTACCGCTACATTTGTAATCTGCGCTGCATCAATCACAAGCCAACTCCCACAAAAGCCTAGAATCTCACCATTTTCCTCAGCCACTGTGTAATAAGCAAATTGATTTTCTGTCATTTCGTAGTAAAAGGAATCTAACGTCCATGGTGTCGGAAATGCAGCAACCTCAATCGCATACACAGCTTCAACATCTGCTATTGTCATTTTGCGATATTGCACCATTGTCTATTTGCTCTCCTTTTGCTCTTTCAGCCAATTTGCCTCCGCCTCTGCAATACGACGATATTTCGGTACAAAGGAATGCGTCGCTGAAATATCTGGTAATTCCTTTTCCATCGCTAATGCAACGAGCTCTGATGCACGTGGCAAGTGCAAAGTAAATGGAGCAAAAATGGCTTGCTTTCCTAGAGCTTGTTCAATTTGCTCCTTATAAAAAGCCACATCCTCACCGATAAATAGCACGCTTTCCTTATATTTTTTTACTTGCTCGAATAAGCTTTCGATAGAATAATGACCATCCTCCAATAGCACCTCGGATGTTTGACCACGATAAAGTGCTGCATAGACATGCCGGCGTCTTGCATCAAACAAAGGACATACAATACCATTAAATAGCCGCCCATTAGCAGCTAGCACTTGTAAGCTTGATACACCAACCAATGGCTTTTGCATTGTCCATGCCAATGTTTTTGCTAGCGTCACGCCAATACGTACGCCTGTATACGCTCCTGGTCCTTCAGATACTGCGATTGCATCAATTGCTGTAGGCTGAATGGATACTTTAGCACAGAGCTCCTCAATTGCAGGCATCGCACCTGCCGAATGTGTTATTTTAAGATGCTGAACTATTTCTGCTAGTATTTTACCATCTTGTACTAATGCAATTGATAACGGTGCATTTGCTGTTTCAATTCCTAACCAAATCATTTTATTAACTCCTCACAAAGCTCGACATAACGAGCACCCACCGGCTCCAAAATAAATAATCTTTCGTGCTCCCCGATTCGCTTAATTGTAATTGCTAAGCGCTCTTTCGGCAAATCTTCTTTGATTAAATGCGCCCACTCTACAACTGTGACAGCATCGCCATAAAAAATTTCCTCCCAGCCTAAATCTTCATCGCTATCCGCTAAACGATAAACATCTAAGTGGTTTAAAGGCAATCGACCCTCGTATTGCTTCATAATTGTAAACGTCGGGCTATTCACTGTCCTCTTTATACCTAACCCTTTTGCTAATGCCTGTGTAAAAGTTGTTTTACCAGCTCCTAGGTCGCCCTCTAAGGTGATTGTATATTGTGGCTCTAATCGTTGTGATAATGCATGTGCGAATTGCTCTGTTTCATGTAATGATTGTATATGCTTTTCAAATTTCATATTATTATCCTTCCCGAAAATACATTATCCTTAGTTTACTCGAATACGAAAAAATGTTCAAAATTTCTACATGCTAAAGGGCTGTCTGAAAAGGATGTACCTTTCAGACAGCCCAGCTTCTAAAATCAATTACGCCTCTGTGTAATTGATTTCAGTTTTTTTGAAGCTGTTTGGTTTGGTGGCAGTTGACCTAAAAGCATCACGTCCTGTGACATCCACTGAAAGTAAGATAACTCTATACCTGTCGCCTTACCGTCGTTACAAAAATAATTTGGTTCCTAGCGAAATTGTCACTATCCTCGTCACAAAACGACTTTTCGGACGGCCTCCTTCATCGTGTTGAATGCCCTCGTAATTCAAGTACCTTTTTCTCAACAAGTCGGTCATTTTGAAAATGTATTTCGTAAGCTTGTGTTAATCTATCTTCATCTTGCCAAATGTATATACCTTCTTTTTGAAGTGTACCTATACCTTTTGCTGTATTTACAACATCGAGATAGCTCATGCCTTCCTCTAGCTGATTAAATTCCTGCTCACTCATATATTTTTGCCATATATATGCGTTAGAATCTTCTATATCAATTAGCTTTCCTTGTTCATAGGCCGCACAACTGCTTAAAACGAGCGCAATAGCCAACACGCCACTAAATTTCTTTAGCATACGCCTCACCCCCGACACTCTATAACAATACATACCCATTATGAACAATTCAAAAACAAATATTTCGACAAAATTCGAGCGGTTCATAAAATAAAAAAAGCCTTTATAAGCCTATGCTGCTTATAAAAACTATATAAATGGCGGTCCCGACCGGGATCGAACCGGCGATCTCCTGCGTGACAGGCAGGCATGTTAACCGCTACACCACGGGACCAATTTATTAATCTATTTTATCGACATTTAATATATTAACATTATTTATTATCTTTTTCAATCGTTTGTTTTAAAAATACACCTCTTATTTTAGAAGAGGCGTATTTTTGGCCAACCCATTAAAAATTGCTGTGCCCGAGCTCTGCCAATTGCAATTAACTCTTCTTTCATGTCATCATCCATAGTAAACTGTGTGGCACTATATTCCTCCACTGGAATAAAAATAATATTTCGTTCATGCCTTCTCGATATATAACGCTGATCATGTGCATCTTTCATTGTGGCGAAAAGCGACTCAAATAATTGTAGCCCATTATTAATTTTTCTAGACTGTTGATGCTCTGCACTTGAACTAAGTTTAATCCCTAGTAAAGGCCGTATTCTTTTCCCATTGCGATTATCAAATATCCAAAAAGGAAAATTACTTAACACACCACCATCTACTATAACCGATTCATTATTCCTTACTTTTAAAATTACAGGTTCAAAAAAGAATGGAATGCTACAGCTCATTCGCAAAGCACGTGCCACTGAAAAACTGTTAGCATCAATTCCATAGCTAATTAAATCATCTGGCAACACAATCATTTTCCCATTCGACAAATCTGAAGCAACCACTTTCAATGACCCTGGAGGCAAATCTGAAAATGTATAAATATTGCGATTTGCTAGTTTTTTATAAAACCATTTTTCTAACGCAATTCCACGATATATGCCAAGATGTCGATATACATTAAGCCACTTTAAAAATGGAAAATTGAATAATGTTCTGCGACTATCTAAAAGCGACGTTAAATTTAATTCATCTAATAGCTGCTCTATTTCCTTGGCACTATAGCCCGCTGCAATAAATGCCGCCATAATTGCCCCCGCACTAGTCCCCGCTACCCGTTTAAAGCGATAGTTTTGCTCTTCTAAAACTTGATATGCCCCAACTAAAGCAAAGCCCTTCAAGCCTCCACCAGAAAAAACGCCATCAATTAGCATTATTCTCCTCCTACCTTATTGTAGGTCCATTCATCTAAAAATATTACTATATGTAAAAAAACCAGAGATGTTTTGCTAAAAGAACACTCTTATCCTAATAAAATTTAAAAGCTGGTGAGAAATGGGGCTGTTCGAAAAGGGTTTAGCTTTACGAACAGCCCCATTAGAGATTTGCTCCTTCGATAGTCACAATGAATTATCACTGTCCTCATCGCAAAAGACGTGTCTTATAAATAGCTTTTCAGACACGTCTTTTTCTATCATCTTTATTTTATTATTGTTCAACTTCCTCTTCAGTCACATCTTCTACTTTCGGAGGCATAACTGTAACAAGTGTATAATCATCTTCTGAGAGTATTTTAAAGTTGACTTGCTCTCGAATATCTACCACTGCAATCGAACTACCAATAGTTAAATGTGAGATATCGATTTCGATAGATTCTGGAATATCAGCAGGCTTCACAAATATTCTAACCGTTAAGTTGGGTTGCATTAAAATGCCTCCCTCTTTCACGCCAGAAGATTCGCCTATTAATGTGATTGGTACATCTACTTCCAATTCATAATCCATATTAATTGCTTGGAAATCAACGTGAGTAATAGTATTCTTTAATGCGCAACGCTGTACTTCACTTATAACAGCATTCATACTTTGTTCATCTACCGCTAACTTAAAAATATTATTTAAGCCACTTCCAACAATCATTTTCGAAACCTTTTTTGCATCTACAAAAATCGGTGTCGTTTCTGTTTGATAGCCATAGACAACTGCTGGCACCCCGCCATTTTTTCGAATCTCACGCAAAATAGCCTGAGATCCTACCTTACGTTTTGTAGCTTGTAAAACAATACTCATACTTCCTCAATTCCTTCCAATATATTTTTCGGCTAATTGTTTTAAACAATCAATCGACTTGAGCATGTGATTTTTCAATCACATACTAAACCCTTACCTCAAATAAAAAAGAAACAACCCCAGTAATCTTTACTGGAAAAAGAAGTGAAAGTTTATTTATGCAAGCATTAAAGAAACTACACTTTCCATTATAGGCGATTTTTAGTATAAAGCAAACTTACCGCTTTCCCTATAACTTTCCAGTCAATCTATCTGACTAAAAACATAAGGTAATTGAATATTTTATGTACCCAAAAACAGGGTTTAAGTAAAATGATTGTCCTTAAAGATGCTTCTTCAAGTCTTTTACATTTATAAATGTATTTTAAGATTCTATCAGTAAGTTTCGTGGTTCTATCAGTAACTTTAGCAGCTCTAACAGTAAGTCGCTAAAATAGCGTCTGAAAAGCCACGCAGTTACGGCATTTTGAACGCTAGTGATGGTTGTTTGCCTAGCAAAAGTCTGCTAAAGCAACAGTTCTTCTAAGTAAAATGCTAAAAATTTCCTTGCAATACGTCACCCAAAATAAAAGGTGTGCCTTTCAGATAACTTTTCTTAATAAAAAGTGACAGCCAATAGTTTAAATTTATTTATAATAGGCTCCCAGCGGTTCGTTATTCCATGTTTTTCGAAGTTTATTCCACGTTTTTATGAGTTTATTCCACGTTTTTCAACTTTTATTCCATGTTGTCTGAGATTTATTCCATGTTCGCTCTTTTTCTTCTTGGTAACTTCCTTTTTCCATACAAAAAAACCACTGATTCCTCAGTGGTTTTTTGTGGCGAAGCAATGTCCTACTCTCACAGGGGCACCCCCAACTACCATCGGCACTTCAACGCAGCACAGCTGAGCCGCGGATTCCTTCGTTGCCCACGTCGCTTGCGGTGCTCATGTGCGATGCACATTCCGCTCCGCGCTCCTTGGCGCCTCGGACTCCTTGCTCTTCTGCACTGCTTCAGCTTGTATTCGATTAAAAGTGTTTGCAATTGTTTGCCTCCGATTACGCGCCGAGCTGACCTTCGGTCTTTGGTAGTTGGGGGCTTCTTTTCCATACAAAAAAACCACTGATTCCTCAGTGGTTTTGATTGCGAAGCAATGTCCTACTCTCACAGGGGGAAGCCCCCAACTACCATCGGCGCTAAAGAGCTTAACTTCCGTGTTCGGTATGGGAACGGGTGTGACCTCTTTGCCATCATTACTTCACTTGCACATGG
>NZ_PYWK01000006.1 GCF_003049645.1 Metasolibacillus fluoroglycofenilyticus | reverse complement strand
CGTTCGTCCTGAGCCAGGATCAAACTCTCCATAAAAAGAATTTGAGTAAGCTCAAATTTGTATCTGTCGCTTCGCTTTCGATACATTAAAACATTTGCTGGCATCTTCATTCGATGTCCAAAATTGTATTTCATCTATTCAATGAAACTTTATTCATTAACGTTTTGCTTGTTCAGTTTTCAAGGTTCATGAAATTGCGCCGCATTTTCGACAACAACTTTTATATCTTACCACCGACACTTTCATATGTCAACACTTTATAACAATTTTTATTTGTTGTGTTTTTCATTGAATGTTCCATCGCCTCTTTCGGCGACGTTTAATACTATAACACATAAAAAATATTTCGTGCAAGTGTTTTTTATAATTTTATCTATGCTTTAACCGAAAAAGCACCGCTTAATAATATTAGTCATTTTAAACGCTAGTATTCACGTAACAAATCAAAACAGGAATCTTAGCCTCTATTATACTTAGATTCCTATTTTATCACTTGCAAATATTACTCGCCTTGACCTTCAACAATATTTAAACACCATAAAAAATTATCCCACGCAGAATACCAGCCATTGAAAATCTCCGACGAATCATCCCAACGAACATCAAACTTCTTATGCCCATCTATATCCACTAAAGATAAAGTCAGTGTTGGATCTTTCTTAGAAGTGGCTAGCTTCATGCCATTCTCTAGCTCTTCTTCTGTGAATACCACATCCGCTACAGAACGAAGCTGCGCCTGCTCAAATACTTGTTTATTCATAATTCTATAATTCATTATAGACCCCCACTAAAACTTTCTTCTTATACTACGTCTCCGCTAACTCTTGTCTACATCTTTCTCGAGCAGATTAAAGGTAGAAATTTTCAGTGTCCTACAATTTAACTTTGGCACAAAAAATAAAAGACTAGAAAATTATACTCTATTTCTCTTTATTTAAACACATAAAATGCAAAAAACTAGAATCATTCTACAGCACGCACTAACCACGTTGCTACTCGAGTTAAAATATGCGCACGTAACTCTACAAAATAAGGCCAGTCATAAAAGAACTCAACTTTTTCATCTACTATAGTAGCTAACTCAACTGGTCTTGTTGTTAACACAAAATGTGCAAAGGATTCTGCAAAGTCCTCTGAAACAGAGCTTGTTGCATAATCCGATACATAATCATCTATATCTTCACTTGAGGGGTTCCAAAATTGCTTATAAAAAGAGACCAAATACGCATCTTCATAAAAGCAACCCTCGCCCTCAATTAAAACATTCTCGCAAGCATCTAGTTCTACCCCCATATTTTGTTCGCCATCTTTCAATGATAAATAGTGCGCATATTCGTGTAAATAGGTAATCATCGTTTCGGATGCCAACTCAATATTTTCCTCATTCATACCAAGCGTCCAATATTGACCACTATCATCATGTTGCTGCACATAGGCCAATGTATCGCCACTTTCAAACACAATAAATTGATTAATTCCCTGGCGCTCTGTCTCGGGTATTAGCCACGCAAAATCAAACCATAACTCCGCATGATAATTCATATCCTCATCTGTCACGTCATCATCCGTCAGAATCATTTCCTCTTCGTTATCAATTTCATATACATAAAGTTCGTAAATGCCTTCTAAATCTGTTGATACCGATTCTTCTGCTATTAACGAGCCGTACTCTTCTTCAAGCATTTTGACAAGCTCATCCCCACGTGCCACGCAAGAAGCATCATTATTGCAATTCAAAGGCAATGTACAAGTATCCTCGGATACTATATAAACTTCTCCCATTAAACAGCCGTTTGCTAGGGTCTCATCGCTTGTGGCAGCCACATCAATGACACTTCCTTCTGTAACAGCTAGATTATCTAGCACTTGTTCTTCTTCCGAAAATTCTGCACAACCGATTATTATTAGTAACGTACATATTACTGTCATAATTGATAGCCACTTCATTCCTTCCCCTCCCCCATTATTAAAACTTCAAATTTAGTATAATTTTAGCAAATAACAGTTCTTTTCTACTGTGTATTCAGCTAAATATTTCAATAAATATGTCTACATAAAAAAAAGCTATCTAAAGAAGTAGGCAAGCACGCTACTTCCAGATAGCCGTTATTGTTTTATTTCCCTGTATGACGCATCGTTGGGAATAATAATATATCCCGAATTGATGGTGCGTTTGTTAATAGCATTACGAGGCGGTCGATACCGATACCTAGACCACCTGTTGGCGGCATGCCATATTCTAATGCTTCGATGAAATCATTATCCATTTCATGAGCTTCATCATTACCCGCTGCTTTTTCAGCCATTTGTGCTTCAAAGCGTTCGCGTTGGTCGATAGGGTCGTTTAGCTCCGTGAAGGCATTAGCATGCTCACGACGCACG
The DNA here is from genome assembly GCF_003049645.1 of Metasolibacillus fluoroglycofenilyticus. Taxonomy (GTDB): domain Bacteria; phylum Bacillota; class Bacilli; order Bacillales_A; family Planococcaceae; genus Metasolibacillus; species Metasolibacillus fluoroglycofenilyticus. The sequence continues at coordinate 79,446 of NZ_PYWK01000006.1, read as the reverse complement.
ATAAATAGTTCGAAGCGGTCTGTGAAACGCTCGTCCTCTGGGTTTTTCTTCGCTAATGGTGAAATTTCCACAGGGTGACCTGTAATGAATGTCGGCTGTACTAATGTTTCCTCCACTTTTTGCTCGAAAAACTCATTAATAATATGGCCTACTTCATGTGTATTTTGCACTTCCACGCCATGCTCCGCTGCAAATGCACGTGCTTCTTCAACTGTCATTGGCTGCCAGAAGTCCACGCCTGTCGCCTCTTTGACTGCATCTACCATATGCATGCGTTTCCAGCCTACAGCTAAGTCGATTGTATCCTCACCGTATTGCACTGTTGTCGTGCCAAGTACCTCTTGTGCCACATGCGCAATTAAGTTTTCCGTTAAGTTCATAATGTCATTGTAATCTGCATACGCTTCGTACAATTCTATCATCGTGAACTCTGGATTATGGCGCGTTGAAATCCCTTCGTTACGAAAGACACGTCCAATTTCATATACTTTCTCTAAGCCACCAACGATTAATCGCTTCAAGTGTAGCTCAATTGCGATACGCATATAAAGCTCCATATCAAGTGCATTATGGTGCGTAATAAACGGACGTGCCGCAGCTCCACCAGCAATTGTATGTAGCATTGGTGTTTCCACCTCTAGATAGCCATTGTTATCTAAGTAGTTGCGAATGGCGCGAATGATTTTAGAGCGTGCAATAAATGTTTCCTTGCTTTCTGCATTCGTCATTAAATCTAAATAACGTTGGCGGTAGCGTTGCTCTACGTCCTGTAAGCCATGGAACTTTTCTGGCATTGGTCGTAACGCCTTCGTTAAAAATATAAATTCTGTCGCTTTAACAGAAAGTTCGCCTACTTGTGTACGGAATACATTTCCTGTCACACCAACGATGTCCCCAAGGTCGGCTTTATTAAATAATTCATATGCCTCATCACCAATAGCATCTTTACGCACATAAATTTGAATCTGACCACCTAAGTCTTGCAGATGTGCGAAGCCCGCTTTTCCTTTGCCGCGCTTCGTCATAATACGCCCTGCAATCGTTACGCTTTTTGGCTCCTGCTCTAACTGCTCTTTATCGAAAGCATCGAATTCTGCTACTACTTCATTTGATAAATGCGTGCGCTCAAAGCGGCCACCGAATGGGTCAAGCCCACCCTCGCGAATATCAGTCATCTTTTGGCGTCTCACCAAAAGCTGATCGTTTAATTCTTCTATATTTGACACGTTATTCACTCCTATAGTTGATTGGTCTGCTTTGTCCATATTTTATTATTGTACACAATTTCGAGAGGGGATTCATCTTTTTTGCAATTTTTGTAGATGAACATTTTGAGAAAGTCCCATTAGTTTGGCTATCAGGGGGGACTTTTGGTGATTTTTGCTGTTCTAGTCGGAGGTTCACTCTTATTAATTGGCATTTTCCTTGTCCTATCGGCGAATTGGGCTTCTACCCTCTTTAGTATGAAAGACGAAAATCGGCCTTCCCATTAGATTTATAGGGAAGCCGATTTTTCTTGTGTTTCATAGTCGGCTGCGACGCCGTTTAGTAGCATATATAGCTCTTCCTTCGTTTCCACTTGGTTAACGGCGTTACGGATTTTACCGTTGCCACGAATACCCTTTAAGTACCATGAAGCATGGCTGCGCATTTCACGCACGGCGACTCTTTCACCTTTTAGTTGCATTAAACGTTCGAAGTGTAGTAAACATACATCCATTTTTTCACGAATCGATGGCTCATCCTTTAGTTCGCCTGTTTCTAAATACTGTACCGTACGGTAAATCATCCATGGGTTGCCTAATGCCGCTCGTCCAATCATTACGGCGTCTACACCAGTTGTTTCAAGCATGCGCTTGGCATCTTGTGGTGTTTCGACATCACCATTGCCAAGTACAGGGATGTTGACGCTTTGCTTGACGTCACGAATAATGTCCCAGTTTGCCTTGCCCTCATACATTTGCACACGCGTGCGACCGTGGACAGCTACTGCGGATGCACCTGCACGTTCTATCGCCTGTGCATTTTCAACCGCCAATATATGCTGTTCATCCCAGCCAATGCGCATTTTTACCGAGACAGGCTTTTTTACTGCATCGACAACAGCTGCGACCATTTCATATACTTTGTTCGGGTCTAATAATAAACGTGCGCCCGCTTCACATTTAATAATTTTATTAACAGGACAGCCCATATTAATGTCGATAATATCTGCTGTTGTATTTTCTTCTACATATTTTGCCGCTTCTACTAACGTTTCTTTGTCCCCGCCAAAAATTTGTAATGATAATGGATTTTCACGCTCATCAATATAAAGCATGCCCAATGTTTTGGCATTGCGTTGAACAATACCTTTATCGCTAATCATTTCGGCGTAAACTAAACCTGCACCAAACTCCTTTACCGTCAAACGGAAAGCCGAGTTGCAAATTCCAGCCATCGGGGCTAATACGACGCGATTTTCCATAACGATGTCTGCAATTTGAAATGGCTTTTGCTGTGCAATATTCACTTTGAGTATCCTCCCTTTTTATACTTTAAGCTCTTTCTTTCAGGTGCAAAGGTATCTACGGGCAAGCCCCCTTCACTAAATCGCTAGAAGTTGTCAGAAAGGCAATTTTGTTTTGGTAGCGCATCAGAGGGAAAATCTCAATTTTCCACTTAGGAAAAGCACCATCAAGCTCGTTGCATCCTCAAATCTGTGCAGTTGCTAGCTTTGAGGACGCCCCATTTTATTCAAATTCTTTCCACAATATAATACCTTCTTGTTGTAAATCTAACTTGTCTAGTGTATCACGGGCTAGCGCCATTTGCTCACTTTCAAAACTTTTGCTAATTTCGACTAAAGGCACGACAACAAATGCACGTTCATACATACGTGGATGCGGCACAAGCAAGTGTTCAGTCGCAATTATTTCCTGATTAAAAAGTAAAATATCGAGGTCTATAATGCGAGGTCCCCAGCGAATATCACGCACTCGACCAAGCTCGTTCTCTATCGCTTGGCATAGGGCAAGCATCTCCGTAGCACTGCGCGTTGTTCTGACATGTACAGCAATATTTAAGAAGGACGGCTGGTCTGTATAGCCGACAGGTGCCGTTTCGTAAATCGATGAAACTTTTACTACTTCAACTTGTGCCTGCAATAATTGCACAGCCTGTTGTAAATTTGCTTCTCGCTCACCGATATTTGTGCCGATTGATAAAAATACATCATTCATAAAATTTACCTCGCACAATTTCAACAGCTACTTCTTTATAATGACCCGGAATTGGGGGGTCTGGCTTAATGATTTCCACACGACACCCGAAAATTTGCCCCTTATAACGTTGCAAAATAGTTGTTGCTACGGTTTCTGCCACCGCTTCTATCAGTTGAAACGGCTTACCCTCAAGTATTTCCTGGCAAATATCGTAAACACCAACATAGCTCACTGTATTTTCCAAATCATCCGTTTGCCCAGCCTGTTGTATATCGACAGCAAGGGAAACCGAGGCACGAAAACGTTGACCAAGCACATTTTCTTCCTTTAAAACACCGTGATAGCCGAAAAATTGCATATCACGTAAATGTATATAATCCATTACAACTCCCCCTTCACTTCGAACTTGCCTACTAATGCGTCCATCACTTTCACTGTGCGAGCTACTTCCTTCACATCATGTACACGCATTAAATGGCAGCCCTTTTGCACGCCAAATGCACAGGTTGCAGCAGTTCCCTCAACACGCTCATCAACAGGTAGATTAAGTATTGTGCCAATCATCCGCTTGCGAGATGTCGCTAAAAGCACCGGGTAACCAAACGCTACTAGCTCGTCTAAGCGCTGCATCGTCTCAATACTTTGCTGTAAATTTTTCACAAAGCCGATGCCTGGGTCTAGCATAATATGGGCATCCGGCACCCCTGCCTGTCTTGCAATACCAATGCTTTCCTGCATATCTTTTTTAAAATCCGCCCAATAATCGACGTAATCCTCATCTTGCCGATTGTGCATTAAAATAATAGGTACACCTAATTCAGCAGCAACTTGTGCGATTTTAGGCTCTTTTTTCGCACCCCAAATATCGTTAATAATATGCGCACCCGCTTCAATTGCCGCACGCGCCACATTCGCCTTATAAGTATCGACAGAAATAATTGCCGGCACCTCACTCGCTAGTGCGCGAATAATTGGGAGAATGCGCTCAAGCTCCTCTTGCTCAGAAACAGGTATATGCCCCGGCCTTGTAGATTCTCCACCGATATCTATAATTTTTGCACCTTCTGCTACCATGCGCTTCGCTTGTGTAATAGCCGCATCAATTGAATCATATTTACCTCCGTCAGAAAACGAGTCAGGCGTCACATTTAAAATACCCATAATAACTGTTTCCTTTTGAAAATCTAGTGGAATGCCGTTTAATACAAGCGGCGTTTTATAATGTTCTAGCATTGTTTATCTCCCTTTAATAATATCCCGAATTTCCGCTATATACGATTGGTGTAGGCGCTGATAAATAGCCCCTTCCGCCCCCGCAAAGGATTTATGCTCAAGCGATGAAATTGGAACAAGCTCCTGTATCGAGTTTGTTACAAAGCATTCATGTGCCTCTTGTATATCATAGCGGTCATATAGGCCTTCACGCACTTCATACCCTTGCGCCTTTGCAAGCGTCATGATGATTTTACGTGTAATGCCCGGCAATATGCCCGTAGCTAAAGCTGGTGTATAAAGCACACCATGCTTAGCCCAAAAAATATTTGAGGTAATCCCTTCCGCAACATAACCTTCCTCTGTTAAAAAAACACCTTCATAGCTAGATAAGTTTGGCAGTTCCATACGCGCTAATACATTGTTGCCAAAATGATGACTTTTCGAGCGCACTTCGGTTTCCGGCTTATTGCGCACCGTTTTTAATAAGACAGCTTGCTTCTCTGTCCCACGCTCAGGCAGCACAAGGGGCTTTCGAAAAATAATTACAGTTGGTTGTGGATAGTCAGCAGTAGCAAGACCTAAATCATGTACGCCAGCAGATACATTTATGCGAAAATAACCATCACCCCCGCCATTTAACTCATTTAAACGATGCATCACTTCCGCTATATCGTTTAGTGTGTACGGCATATAAATACGGTACATATTCAAAGATTCAGTCAAACGATGGAAATGATCCTGCAAAAATACGGGCACATCTTGATATGTACGCATTGTTTCAAAAAAGCCTAAGCCATATAAAAAACCGTGGTCAAATGGCGATATCATCAGCTCATTTGCCCCTATATATTGACCATTCATCCAGCAAATCATACGACCTCACTCCTTGCAGTACAGTTCTAAAAATTGTTTGAGTAGCTGCTTACCATCCTCTGTCATAATTGATTCTGGGTGATATTGCACACCTTCCACCGCAAGCTCCTTATGACGCAAGCCCATGATTTCGCCTTCCTCTGTCCACGATGTTACCTCAAGACAATCTGGCAATGAATGCTTTTCTACGATTAGTGAATGGTAACGTGTCGCCGCAAAAGGATTGGCATTTTTACGATGCAAACCTACACCGCTATGATAAACAGGTGATGTTTTGCCATGCATTAGGCGCTCTGCACGAATAACATTGCCTCCAAAAGCCTGCGCAATCGCTTGATGCCCCAAACAAACACCTAAAATCGGAATCTTTCCAGCGAAATGGCGAATAATATTCAAACTCTCCCCCGCCTCATTTGGCGTGCAAGGGCCCGGAGAAATAACAATTACTTTTGGTGCAAGTTCTTCAATTTCCGCAAGCGTAATCACATCATTACGCACAACCATGAGCTCTTCTCCCAGTTCACCTAAATATTGCACTAAGTTATAAATAAATGAATCATAGTTATCAACCATTAAAATCATTTTAACACCCCTTCAGCCATTCCTTTAGCTTGCCACATCGCCTTCGCTTTCGTAAGCGATTCGATATATTCATTTTCTGGTACGGAATCAATAACGATGCCCGCACCCGCTTGAATATACGCCGTTTCATTCTTAATATAAGCTGTGCGAATGACGATATTTAGCTCCATATCTCCGTTAAAGCCGAGCCAACCAATTGAGCCTGTATATAAGCCGCGGCGCACTGGCTCAAGCTCTTCAATAATCTCCATTGTGCGAATCTTCGGTGCCCCTGTAATCGTGCCTCCTGGGAACATCGCGCGAATCACATCAGCACTGGTCTTGTTATCCGCTATTTCGCCGCGCACATTGGACACGATATGCATCACATGTGAATAGCGTTCAATCACCATGAATTCGTCCACTTCTACAGTGCCATAGCGGCTAACTTTCCCTAAATCATTGCGCTCTAAATCAACGAGCATCACATGTTCTGCACGCTCTTTTTCATTATCAATTAATTCGTGTGCTAGACGAATGTCCTCTTCCTCTGACTGACCACGTGGACGCGTTCCAGCAATAGGGCGTGTTGATAACGCTGTACCCTTGCGCTTCACTAACAATTCTGGTGAACCGCTTACAACCGCAAACTCTGGTGCTGCAATAAAGGCCATATACGGAGATGGGTTAAATGAGCGTACCGCCTCATACATAACAATCGGTGCTGCATGCAATGGCTTTGCCTGACGCACAGATAAATTCACTTGAAATACATCGCCCTGTGCAATATACTCCTGTGTTTTGCGCACAGCTTGCTCAAACTCCTCACCTAAAAATGATACAGAGAGCTCACTTTCATCGTTCGTTACCTCAGCCGCCTTCTCAGCATGGAATAAACGCTTGCCTAAGCCCTGCTCCGCGGCCTCCTGCCATTTAAGTGCCCACTCTTGCAAGTCCATCTCACTTTCAGGACGCTTCATTAATGTCACACGATTCGTCTCTTCATCGAACACTGCCCAATGCTCAAAAACATAAAAATAAATATCTGGCACTTGCAAATCATCTAGTGCAATCGTTGGCAAGCGCTCGATTTGACGAGCATAATCATACGATACGAAGCCAACTGCCCCGCCCTGAAAATCAGGTAGCTCGTCCTCTTTTTTTATTTCGTACTCATGCAGGTATTGCTCTAATAATACTAATGGGTCTCCCTGCAAAAAGCGTGCACCGTTTCGCTCCTCAATTTGTAAACCGTCCTCTTTTGCATATAACGTTGCAAATGGATTCCATGCAGCAATCGAGTAACGCCCACCACGACCGCTCTCTAAAAACACATGACTTTTCTCTAATATTGTTTGCTCTTTATAGCTATAAAAAAACGCATCCTTTGTCATAAATAAAGTAACACATTGTAATTTATCCATATGGTAACACCCCTTTACGTATACTATTATTAAACCCGAAAATTATAGAAACTGTCTATAGAGGAATTCCTCTGTAGACAGTTTCTTTTGCGCTAAAAACTTGATGCAGCTATTTTGATTTTGTCACAAAAAACTGATATAAAGTCATTGAAACACCCGTTTCCCAAAAAAGGGGTGTGAGAGACAGTTGCCTCCCACACCCCACTCAATAAAATTAATCTTCAAATTGATATAACGGTGTCGATAAATAACGTTCGCCATTTGATGGAACAACAGCTAATACATTTGCTCCTGCACCTAGACGCTTAGCTGTTTCGATTGCTGCGTGAATCGCTGCGCCCGAAGAAATACCGCATAAAATACCTTCTTCACGAGCTACTTTGCGAGCTACTTCAAATGCCGTTTCGTTTTCAACAGTAAATACAGAGCTGTACACTTCTGTATTTAATACCTTAGGGACGAAACCTGCACCGATACCTTGGATTTTATGTGGACCTGGATTACCGCCAGAAAGCACTGGTGAATCCTGTGGTTCTACTGCAATAATTTCAATTTCTGGATACTTCTCTTTTAGCACTTCCCCTGCACCAGTAATTGTTCCACCTGTACCGATGCCCGCTACAAATGCATCTAACTTTAAGCCCTCAAATGCCTCTACGATTTCTGGACCCGTCGTTAAACGATGAATTTCAGCATTTGCTTCGTTTTCGAATTGCTGCGGTAAAAAATAACCATGCTCCTTCGATAAGCTCTCCGCCTTAGCAATTGCACCTTTCATTCCTTCTGGACCCGGTGTAAGTACTAATTCTGCACCATACGCGCGAAGTAAGTTACGGCGCTCTAAGCTCATCGTTTCAGGCATAACTAAAATTGCTTTATAGCCCTTTGCTGCTGCAATCATCGCTAAACCGATACCTGTGTTCCCACTTGTCGGCTCAATAATCGTACCGCCCGCTTGCAATGTTCCGTCTTTTTCCGCTGCTTCAATCATCGCTAAAGCAAGACGATCCTTTACAGAGCTGCCTGGATTGAAGTATTCTAACTTAACATATACTGTGCCTTCGTTTTCACCAGTTGCGTTATTTAACTTAACAATCGGTGTACGACCTACTAAATCTGCAATTGAATTTGCTAATTTACTCATCTCATTCATCCCCTCTATAATTCCTACTAAGTTTATAGACTTTACCTAACTCACATATTACCAATTAAGTATAGAAGTTGTCAACGCATTCATAAGCCTAATACAAAATTTTTTTACACAAGGTGGCAGGCAACGAAGCGACCACGCTCAACTTCCCTAAATTCAGGCACTTCTACTTGACAGCGCTCTGTCGCAAATGGACAACGCGTATGAAATTTACAGCCACTTGGTGGATTCGCAGGATTCGGAATATCTCCCTTTAAAATAATGCGCTCACGTTTTAATGTCGGGTCTGGGATTGGTACAGCCGATAAAAGTGCTTTTGTATATGGATGTAACGGATTGCTGTATAGCTGGTCGCGGCTACCTAATTCCATCATCGTTCCTAAATATAACACGCCAATGCGTGAACATAAATGCTCCACAACACTCAAATCATGCGAAATAAAAAGAAAAGTAATATTTCTTTCACGCTGTAATTTGCTAAATAAATTAATAATCTGAGCTTGAATGGAAACGTCTAATGCTGATACAGGCTCATCCGCCACAATAAAATCTGGTTGCAAAATAATCGCACGTGCAATGCCGATTCGCTGACGCTGACCACCGCTAAATTCATGTGGATAACGCTCCATATGGTATTCAGAGAGTCCGCATATTTCAAGTACTTCCTTCACTTTCTCAGCCACTTCATGCTTTTCGCACAACCCGTGGTCTAGCAATGCCTCCCCAATAGCATCACCAACACGAATGCGTGGATTTAGAGAGCTATACGGGTCTTGGAAGATACATTGTATTTTAGGTCGTAAATGGCGCATTTCTGCATTGGAAAGCTTATGCAAATCCTTGCCATCGAACAGCACCTCCCCCTCCGTAATAGATTGAAGGCGCAAAATGCTCTTCCCAATCGTACTTTTGCCGCTCCCTGACTCTCCTACAAGACCAAATGTTTCACCGCGGTGAATTTGAAAGCTAACACCATCCACAGCCTTTACTACACTTGCGTTACGCTGAAATAATCCGCCCTTTTCACCGAAATATTTTTTCAAATGTTTCACTTCTATTAATGGCGCTTCGTTCGTCATATCGTTGTCACCTCTTCATATAGCCAGCAAGCTACCCTTTGCCCATTATCCAAGTCCTTGATTTCCGGCATTTGCTCGTTACAAATCGCCATACACTGCTCACAGCGCTCACTAAAATAACAAGAAGGTGTTAAAGTAGCTAAATTCGGCACTTGCCCTGCAATTGTATATAGTTCCTCTTGCCTTTGATTAATAACCGGCTTTGACTTTAGCAGGCCTTTCGTATATGGATGCTTAGGGTTTTGGAAAAGCTCCACAACAGGCCCTTCCTCAATCACCCTCCCCGCATACATAACGATGACATAGTCTGCCACCTCTGCCACTACCCCTAAATCATGGGTAATCAATAGCATCGACATATCTCTTTGCTCTTTTAATGAACGAAGCAAATCTAAAATTTGCGCTTGAATCGTTACATCTAAAGCGGTTGTCGGCTCATCTGCAATAAGCAAATTAGGCGAGCATGCTAAAGCAATGGCAATCATAATACGCTGTAGCATACCACCACTCAATTCATGAGGATAGCTATTAAAAATTTCCTCTGCACGCCCGATGCCAACAAGCTCAATTAGCTCTAATGCTCTTTTTTTCGCTTCTTTTTTCGAAATGAGCTCATGCTCCATTAACGGTTCGATTATTTGACCGCCAATTGTTAAGACGGGGTTTAAAGAGGTCATTGGCTCTTGGAAAATCATTGAAATATCATTACCACGGAGCTGACGTAGCTCATGTTTTTTCATCTTTAACAAATCTTTGCCTTCAAATAAAATTTCGCCGTCCTTAATGCCACCTGAACCCGCATCAATCAATCCCATAATGGACATAGCGACTGCGCTTTTTCCACAGCCCGACTCCCCTACTAAGCATACCGTCTGCCCTTTTGGAATCGAAAAGCTAACATCATGAACAGCATTAATAACGCCATCGCCAGTATAATATTGAGTTAAAAGATTTTTAACGTCTAACACCGCATTTTCCATAACAGTCCCTACCTCCTTTTCATATTTGGATCAATTGCGTCACGCAGCCCATCACCTAATAAGTTAATGCTAATAACTGTTAAAAATATAGCTAAACCTGGTGGAATCCATAGCCAAGGTCTTTTTTGAAAATCAATAAGTGAATTGGCGGAAGTAATCATATTCCCCCACGAGGCATCTGGTGGCACAACACCTAATCCAAAGAAGCTCAATGTTGATTCACTTAAAATTGCGCCACCAACGCTTAATGTACCCGAGACAATTAAGAGGGGCACTATATTCGGCAATAAATGCTTGAATAACTTACGGCTATCACGCAAGCCGAGCGCCTCTGTTGCCTGCATAAATTGACGCTCACTTAGGCTCAAAATTTGACTGCGCACAAGTCGTGCCAAGCCCGGCCAACCGACAATACTTAACATAAGCATGACGATATAAATGCGGTACTCCGTAGGCACTTTCCATTCTGATAAAATCGCCGCCATAATAAATAGTAATGGCAATCCAGGCAATGTCATTAACACATCAGCAATGCGCATAATAATTTGGTCGACAATACCGCGATAAAAACCAGAGACAATGCCTAACACGCCCCCAATGACAACGGACATAACCATCGCACCTAATCCGACTAATAGCGAAATGCGTCCAGCTAACATTAAGCGCGTTAATACATCGCGCCCTAATTTATCCGTTCCAAGCCAATGCTCGGCACTCGGTGCTTGATTTATTTTCGTTGGGTCAACGCCTAAATTTATATGCGGCGAAAAAAAAGGTCCTATAAAAGACAATAAAATAATAAATATTAAAAACGCTAATCCAATAAGCGACATTTTATTTTGCAAAAAACGCCTTACGATTTGCCTTAATAATGAAGAAGGCTTCGGTAGTTTTTTATTTTTCTTTAGCGTTGCAGCACTACTTTCCACAATTTCAACTCCTCGCTTATTTTTTCACCCGTACTCGTGGGTCAGCAATTCCGTACAAAATATCCGCCAGTAAATTACTAAGCACTGTTAGCACCGCGATAAACATCGTGAAGCCCATTAACAGCGGATAATCACGTACTGAAAATGCCTGCATATAAATCGCACCTATGCCCGGCCAGTTAAAAATTTGCTCTGTAATAATCGCACCGCCAAATAAAGCCGGTAGCTCAAAGCTAAACAGAGTAATCGCAGGTAATAATGCGTTTCGTAAGCCATGTTTAAAAATAACAACTCGCTCCTTCAATCCTTTAGCCCGAGCAGTCCGCATAAAATCCTGCTTAATCACTTCCAGCATATTGGTTCTGAAATAACGCGTTAAGCCGCCTATACCAAGCATTGTTAAGACGAGAACGGGCAAAATCATATGCTCTGCCACATCTTTTACATAATCCCAGCCCGTAAAGTTACTGCCAGTAGTAATCATGCCCCCAGCAGGCAGCCACCCTAAATCAACCGCAAATATTTTAATAATTACTAACCCTAGGAAAAAAGATGGTGTTGCCATTGCAGCAAAGACAATAATTGTTATAAATGTATCCCATATTGAATATTGTCGAATCGCTGATATGATTCCAACTAAAATAGCGATTAACCACGTCAAAATTAACGATGCCAGCGCTACGATAAACGAACTCCATATGTAATTTCCGATTACTTCACCAACAGGTAATTGAAACTGTAGCGAATAGCCTAAATCACCTTTTAATAAATTTTTTAGCCAAATAAAATAACGAATAACGACTGGCTCATTATATCCATGCAATTCATACAATTCTGCTTTTCGTTCAGCCGTTAGATTTTGGTCTGCATCAATGAAATTTCCCGGTACTAAGGAATATAAAAAGAAAATTAAAATCGATGCCCCAAATAATGTTGGAATCATGTAAAGAAGTCTCTTCACAACATAGCCCTTCATTAGCTCATTCCTTTCTGCTTTTTAAAATTTTCAAAGAAAAATCCGCTCCCACTTATTCAGAAAGTGGAACGAGTAACCCCAAAAAAGAGGATTACAGCGCTTCTCTCCGACAAGTAAAGCGGATTTTTCATTACTTTTACAAAAATCAATTACGCCCCGGCGTAATTGCGTCCAGATTTTTTCGGGCTCGGTGGTGGAAGTTAACCTAAAACCGCCACGTCGTGTGACAACGGTCAACTGACCTGCATCGTGCAGGTCTTCCTTCAAAATCTGTAACATCCGCCGCAAGTCTGGACAACATGACATTGATCACTTAATCGGTATCTTAGTATGCAATAGTCTTAGACTGGGTTCCTCTTTGCAACAGGAAGTATGGAACTACCCCTCGTTGAATTGAATTTCCCACATTCGTCGGGATTATCTAAAAGTCCATTTTGTTTTGACATTCCATTGAAATAAAAGTTTACATCGCTCCACTTTTCTGAAAGGTAACACTACTAAAGCCAATGTTTATCACATCTTTAAAAGAGGCGCTCTCTGTTTATATGAATCATCATTTTGTGAAACATCATCGCTACTGTCCAAAATGCCGACTATGCACAGCTTTTTGGACAGCCCCAACGAATGCTAATTAATTACTCCGCTAATTGTAAATTGCGCAAGCTACTTGCAATACCGCGGTAGCCATTTGGCTCGAAACCTTCAATACGTGCATTAGCACCACTTAATACCTTTGTATAAGCCATATAAATCACTGGTGGATTTTCCTCTAATGCCTCGTATAATTCATGGAATGCAGCTGTACGTTCTGCAATATCATTCGTTCCAATTGTCGCCTCGATTAATGCGTCAATCTCTTCATCACCATAGCCTTTAAATGTTGAGTTATTGCTTTTCGAATGGAAGCCTTCAACACCGTTATACGGGTCAGGTAACATTGTTGTTGTGAAAGAAGCTAAATCATGGTCACCTTTATCTACACGTGCTAACAACGCATTAAAGTCCATTTGCTCCACTTGTAAATCGATGCCGATTTCTTTATAGTTTTCCTTCGCAATTGGAATTAACGTATCGCCTAGGCCACCTGCTGTCGTAAAGTAATATACTGTAAGCTTTTTACCATCTTTTTCACGAATACCATCTGACCCGACAGTCCAACCTGCCTCTTCTAATAAAGTTTTCGCTTTTTCTGGATTATAATCAGTCGAACCTACATCAGCAGTATATGCCCATGATGTCGGAGATACAGGTACGTTTGCTACTTGTGCAAAACCTTGATAGTATGTGCTAATGATTGTTTGACGGTCTAGTCCCAATGAAAATGCTTGGCGCACTTTCGGGTCTTTAAACACCTCTTTTTCATGATTAAATACCATATAGCCATAAGCTGAAGATGTATAAATATTAATATCTGCGAAGCCTAATGCTTGTAAAAACTCAAAATTATCTTGGTTTGCCGCTAATGCACTATAATCTAACTCACCTGTTTGGAAGAATTGCTGTGCATCCCCAACAGTTGTTTTATAAATAAAGCCTTTTGCTTTTGGTGCACCACCATAATAATGCTCGTTCGCCTCATAACGAATTTCTTGCCCCGGTAAGTAAGCAACAAATCGGTATGGACCCGCCCCAATTGGCTTTTGATGTAATGCGGCTAAATAATCTAAATTACCTTTCACATAGCCATTGCCATAGTAATCCTTTTTCAGCACTGCACCGCCTAGTAAACGTAAAGTACGAGCACTTACTTTATCTGTCGTAATCTCAATTGTGCGCTCATCAATTACCGTAATACCCGAAATACTTGTCGCATCACCATTTTTGTAGTCTAACCCGCCAACGATGCTTGCTTCTGTAATATCTGTGTTACCTGCATACGCTGGGTCATGTAATAAAGTTAATGTAAATTCGATATCTTCCGCTGTTAAAGGTGTACCGTCATCAAATTTTAACCCATCACGCAAAGTAAATGTGTATACTAAGCCGTCTTCTGAAATAACCCAGTCCTCTGCTAAGCCTGCTACCGTTTCACCTTTTGCATTAATATCTACTAAAGGCTCAAACATAACAGACTGTACGTTTCCATCATAGCCACTTGTATTAAAATATGGCGTAAATACACCGCCAGGCTCTTGCAAGCCAACTACAACTGTATCCCCGCGTTTAATTGCCGTTTCTGGTGAAGCTGCTGGGTTTTCTGCTGGAATAACCGCATCTTCAACAACTATTTTTTGTCCGCCTTCCGATTGCTCCGCCGAAACATCTTGCTTATTCGTTTCAGTAGCCGAATCATTTCCACCACAAGCTACAAGGAATGCGCTTAAACCAATAATTCCTACTACATTAATAAATTTTTTCAAACTCATTAAACTTTACCTTCCTTCTAATTTTATTTAACATATAAATTTACTTGGTTTTACACAAAAAAAATTTAGTAATTTCTATGTATATTATTTTCCATTGAAATTCGCGAATCAATTTTCAATAAAGTTATTATATTCGTCAATTCTTATAAAATCAATAGGAATTCTAATTTTCTTCAATAATATGCTTTTTAAAATAGATTTGACACAAAAAAGACAAATATTTGTTTGTTTTTAGAAAATAAATTACGTTTCAGTTCGATTTTTAAAGCACTGTTTCCAACCCTTTGAAATTATTTAAAAATAATAAAACATAACCTAAACGCCCAAAAAGCAGCACCACGCATGCTTTTTGGGACGCCACCTTTAATTCTCATAACCCAAAACTTTTCCATTCAGTTGTTTTATTGAAATTGAACCGTAATCTCGGCTGTCTTTTCCGCGCCACCAATTATCTACTAATATAAATACTGTATCTGTATTAATATAAACTGGTTCTATCGTTGTATTAAAATGGCTCAACATCGCATCGCCATTTCTATTTTTTGAATCAACTCATTCAAAATATTCATCTTTCGTTAAACCCTTATTAAAGAATATAAAAGTAACAGATACAGAGAATTCAGTTAATTAATTCGCTATAATTACAGTTTATTTTGGAAAACACCTCCCTTTCTTTAGAGTAAAAAGAAAAAGTGATGGGGCGACTTTTCAGACACTCCCCTCACTTTTTCAATACGCTATAGCTGCTATTTCGCTTCCCCATAAAACCAATTTACATCATAGTCTGTCCAGAAGATTTCTGGCGTTATGCTAGCCGATAATTGCTCCACAGCTAACACACGCTTAATATGCGCTGCCACATCTTCAAATGTAAAGGATTGCCCCTCTTTAACTTCGCTTACATGCAAAACAGCATAGCGACCATCACTTAAAACAATCGCCTCACTCGTTGTCCCTTTTTCTAGCTTGGCGACAGCTTTCAATATAGCGGCATCAATATTCGCCTGCTGCTCCGTAATAAAGCCTATATCGCCACCTAAGCTAGCTGATGGGGTATCAATTGAGCGCTCTCTTGCTAGCACAGAAAATTCAGAGCCATTTTGTAACTCCTGCAACACACTATCTATATTTTCTTTAGAATCTGCTACAATCATGCTCGTCCTATACGATGTCGGTATATTGTAGAGCGATTGATTATCCTGATAAAAGCCTTCAACTGCTTCTTCTGTAATAATAATGTCCTTCGCTAATACCTTTTCTAAAATCAATTGCGTTCGGACTTTTTGACGCAGCTCCTTATCAGAAAGACTTTGGAATGTTCTGTCTGTAATATCCTGAGTTGAGTGCATTAATGCTAGCTCTAAATCAACTTCCTCATCCGATACGCTAATTTTATGTTGCTTCGCTGCTTTTTCCATAACAGCTTCATTGACTAAGCCTTGTAGTGTTTCTTTTCCATACATACTTTCCATTTTAGCAAGCCATTGCTGACGTGTGATATTATCTCCATCAATCGTTGCAACGACCTCATCGTTATTCGATTTATCTTTCGATGGCAAGAGCCACATAATAAACCAAAACAAATTTCCTGCTAGTAAAATCGCTAGTATCATTAGTGCCGGTTTTGTTTTTAATCGACGTTGTGAAAGTGGCGTTTTTATTGGTGGTGTTGGTGTTGTGCGAATATTACGCGTTGATTTCATCAATGAAGCCTTCCAATTCATCCTGGCTAAAATTATATGTTTCTAAGCAAAAATGACATTGTGCTTCCGCTTTTCCATCTTCAGCAATCATCTCTTGAATTTCTTTCGCACCTAAACCGATAATTGCCGCACCAAAACGCTCTTTTGAACATTGACACTTAAATTGTACAGGCGCCTCACTTAAAATTGAAATATCGCCCTTTTCCCCTAGCACTGTCTCTAAAATCTGCTCCGGTGTATAGCCTTTTTCAATCATTTTTGATACAGGCTCAATTGACGCCAACTGCGCTTCAATCGCATCAATTGTTTCTTCCTCACAACCCGGCATTAATTGCAAAATAAAGCCGCCCGCAGCTAAAATTGTATTATCTGGATTGACAAGTACTCCAAGTCCTACAGACGAGGGCACCTGCTCACTTGTCGCAAAATAGTAAGTAAAGTCCTCTGCGATTTCACCAGATACAATTGGCGTTTGACCTGAGAACATATCACGTAAACCTAAATCCTTTACAATCGTCAATGCTCCTTCTGTACCAACAGCGCGTCGCACATCTAATTTTCCTTGCTCGTTTAAATCAAAATGTACTTGTCCATTTGTGACATAGCCACGCACATTACCATTCGCATCCGAATCGATAATGATTGGTCCGATTGGTCCATCTCCCTCAATTTTTACCGTTAGCTTGTCATCGCCCTTCAGCATAGCTCCCATCATAACTGCTGCTGTCATCGAACGTCCAAGTGCCGCCGAAGCTGTTGGCCATGTGCTATGACGACGCTGTGCTTCTCCAATTGTTTCTGTCGTACGAACCGCAAAGGCACGCACCTGTCCATTAAAGCCTATCGCTCTTACTAAATAATCTTTCATGTTAAATCCTCTTTCCTTTTAATTTCGTTGATATAAAATATAAAGCCCCTTTAATGTTAAAAATGGGTCTACAATATCAATCAATTGCGTCTCATTTGCAATTAGTTCGGCAAAGCCCCCGGTTGCAATCACTAACGGCTCTTTAACACTCTGCTGCTTCATACGGCTGACAATGCCCTCCACTTGACCAATAAAGCCATAAACAATTCCTGCCTGCATTGCGGCAACCGTATTTTTGCCAACGATTTGTGAAGGTCGTGCAATTTCAATGCGCGGTAGCTTAGAAGCGCGCGTATACAGCGCCTCTGTCGAAATCGCAATTCCCGGCGCAATCGCCCCACCCATATAGTCACCTTTTTCGTTTAAATAGCAATAGGTATTAGCAGTCCCAAAATCAACAATAATTATTGGACGACCTATGCCATACTCCACTAAGGCCGCTACGGCGTTGACAATGCGGTCCGCTCCAACCTCACGGGGATTTTCATATTTAATATTTAATCCTGTTTTAACGCCCGGTCCAACAATCAGCGGCTTAATGCGAAAATATTTTTCACACATCCGCTGCAAAGCAAACATAATTGGTGGCACAACTGAGGATATAATAATTCCTTCAATTTGTTCAAATGAAATGCTCTCATGAGAAAAAAAGGCTTTCAACTGCATCGCATATTCATCTTCCGTCTTACTGCGCTCCGTTACAATACGCCAATTATGCAGAAGCTGATGATTATTATATATGCCAAAAATAATATTCGTATTGCCCGCATCCATTACTAAAATCATCTATACGACACCTACCAGCTCATTTTCACTTTTACATAAAATAATACCATACGAAAGCAAAAACTTATGCTATTTTGACCAGCATTATTTTCATATTATTTGCGTTTTTCTCAAGTTATCTACACTTTACTCTGAATTATCTGTGCTTTCCTCAACTTATGTGAACATTAGCTAACTATAAAAGGCTGATGGGAAAGTAAGTTTCCCATCAGCCTCCATTTTATTGCTTGTGTTCTTCGTCTGATTGTACAGTTTTGCCTAGAGGCTTGTGTGGTTGTTCGTTAGATAGCTTACCTAAAGGCTTATGTTCCCCAGGTAAATCTTCTGTTGTTGGTGGTGTTTGCTCACTTACAACCTCTTCATTAACCGTTGCAGAACCAGCTTTTTCGATTGTCGGCTGTGCTTCTGTTACTACTTCAGAAGGCACTTCATTTACAATCTCTTCAACTACTTCTGGCAATTTACCAAAGTCACGTAAATGCTCGATTTCCTGTGCATTTAATGTTTCTTTTTCCATTAATGTGTTAGCAATCAAATCTAATAGCTCACGCTTTTCTGTTAAAATGCGTTTTGTACGCTCATACTGAGCATCAACAATATTTTGAATTTCTTTGTCAATTTCATAAGCAATTTTATCAGAGTAATTTTGGTCCGAGTTGAAATCACGCCCTAGGAAAACATTGCCCCCTTGGCTTGAACCGTATTGAACTGCTCCAAGATTGTCGCTCATTCCGTACTCAGTTACCATTGCACGTGCGATGCTCGTTACTTTTTGGAAGTCGTTATGTGCGCCTGTTGACACTTCGCCAAGTACGATTTCCTCTGCAACACGCCCGCCTAGTAAACCAGCGATACGGTCAAGCAGCTCTTGACGTGTTGTAAAGAAACGTTCTTCCTTTGGTAACATAATAGCATAGCCACCCGCTTGCCCACGAGGAACAATCGTTACCTTATGCACTGTATCTGCTTCATCAAGCTCTAGCCCTACAACTACGTGCCCAGCTTCATGGAATGCAACAAGCTTTTTCTCTTTTGCCGAGTAAACGCGACTTGCTTTCGCTGGACCCGCAATAACGCGGTCAGACGCTTCGTCAATATCTGCCATATTAATTGATTTTTTGCTTTTACGAGCTGCTACAAGTGCTGCTTCGTTTAGCAGATTTTCAAGGTCTGCACCTGAGAAACCTGGCGTGCGTTGTGCTACCGCTCCTAAATCCACACTATCCGCTAGTGGCTTATTGCGTGCATGCACTTTTAAAATCGCCTCACGCCCTTTTACATCAGGATGCCCTACTGTAATTTGACGGTCAAAACGACCTGGACGTAATAACGCCTTATCTAAAATATCTGGTCGGTTCGTTGCAGCAATAATGATAATTCCTTCATTCGCTCCGAAGCCGTCCATTTCTACCAATAATTGGTTCAACGTTTGCTCACGCTCATCGTGACCACCGCCAAGACCCGCACCACGTTGACGACCTACTGCATCAATCTCGTCAATGAAAATGATACATGGCGCATTTTTCTTCGCATTTTCAAATAAATCACGTACACGCGATGCCCCAACACCAACAAACATTTCTACGAAATCAGAACCTGAAATCGAGAAGAATGGGACACCAGCCTCACCAGCAACTGCACGTGCAAGTAAAGTTTTACCCGTACCCGGAGGACCCACAAGTAAAATCCCCTTCGGAATACGCGCGCCAATTTCAGTAAATTTACGATGATCCTTTAAAAAGTCTACTACTTCGACAAGCTCTGCCTTTTCTTCATCGGCACCAGCTACATCGTTGAAGCGAACCTTTTTCTTATCTTGATCATATAGCTTAGCCTTTGATTTACCGAAGTTCATCACTTTATTACCGCCACCTTGTGATTGACTCAACAAGAAGAAGAATAAAATGATAATGATGATGAATGGAATAATACCTGTAAAGAAGCTTACCCATCCACTTGTTTCTGGCGCATGCTCAACCTTGATACCGTAGTCCTCTTCAAGATTAAAAATGCGCTCCTTTGCCTGCTCATCATTTTGTAAAATATTCAGCGTGAATTTTTTGCTTGCCTCATCATCGTTAGCTTTTTTATATTCCCCAACAACTGAGAGTACGCCCTTTGCTGGCTGTATCATCACTGAATCAACATTACCAGACTCCAGCTCCGCAAAAAACTTTTTGTAATCTAGCTCCTCAACAGCAGAGTTGCTGCCATTGACAGTGCCAAAAATCCCGACTATTACGAGAAAAATTAATAAATAAAATATGGTATATCGAAATATTCGATTCATCCCCAGCCTCCTCACAACATAACAGAAAAACTATAGATAAAATCTTAACATACGTTCATTTTTTGATACAATGAAAAGCCCTAAAGAATATATGTGAAAGTCGATTTATGTCAAAATCGTTACATATGTTCTGATTTTAGAATGAATACACTTCTCTTTTCAAAATGCCAATGTACGGTAAGTTACGATATTTTTCTGCGTAATCTAATCCATATCCTACTACAAAACCATCTGGAACTTCAAAGCCTACGATATCTGCTTTTAAATCCACCTTGCGCCCTGAAGGTTTATCTAATAGCGTTACAATCTTAATTGATTTAGCTTTGCGATACTTAAATAGCTCGACAAGGTAGCTAAGTGTTAAGCCACTATCGATAATATCCTCGATAATAATAACATCGCGACCTTCCACACTTGTGTTTAAGTCCTTTAAAATTTTTACCTCGCCAGAAGAAACAGTGGCATTGCCGTAGCTCGATACATCCATAAAGTCCACTTCAACATAAGAGTCGAAACGCTTCATTAAGTCTGTCATAAAAGGCATTGCACCTTTTAAAACACCGACAGCAAGCGGGAATTTATGGTCGTATTCAGCTGTTAGCTGTGCGCCTAACTCTCGAATGCGTTCTTGAATCTGCTCCTCCGAAATCATAATTTTTTCAATATCGTTTTGAATCATATGTGATTCCCCCTCAAATTGTTGCAAATTTTAACGAGCGCTACGCACGATGAGAACACAATCATCCTCCCCGCGTCGCTGCTTGGAAAATTTGTTATTTACACGCACACCGAGTACAGCTAATACCTCATCCTCTGCATCGACTAACAACGGCCAGCTATCGCGTTTCGCTAAAGGGATTTTACAGTCAATAAATAACCTTGATAACCGTTTTCCTTGCATCATATTAGCAAGCTGTATACGGTCGCCCTCTCGTCTTGTACGAATATGTAATGGGAAGTTTACTGCTTTTGACTGAAAATAGTAGCATTCGCCATCGTGCTGCCCCGTATAAGTCCCTACAAATAGCCGGATATGCCCATAATCGAGCCATTTATTTAACGCTAATGCTTTCGCTTCACGCACCTCGAATACTTTATGTGGATAAACAGTCACAGTATCATATGCGCGTTGCATCATGTAATGTTTCGGTAAATGGATTGTCGCACTACCACTTGTAGTTTCAAATAAGGCGTAGATAGATGATAATAATGATTGACTAAAAAGTGTACTTGAATCGTTATAAATATAGTTTAATAGTATTAAAATGAGCCTTCTTTGTAAAGCAGGTGATTCTCTTTGAAAAGCATGAACATCAATCGTATAAATTTCTGCCGTATTTTCCTTAACTACTCGTGCATATGCTCCTTTTGCTAACTCCATTAAGTATGCATCATCCTGCTGTAGCTGGCTAGCTAATTGAACAGCATGTACGGCTATATGATTATTCTCCTCAACTAATAAAGGAATAATACGCTGACGGAAGCGATTTCTTGTATAATCATCCTTCGCGTTACTTGCATCCTCACGATATACTCCATTCTGACTTTGCAAATAACTAGAAATTTCTGCCTTCGTTACTGCTAAAAAGGGACGAATAAGCTCACCATCTGCAAATGAACGACTTGCCATCATTCCTTGTAAGCCGTTAATCGTCGCGCCTTTTGCGAGAGCCATCAGCATCGTCTCGAGCTGATCGTCTGCATGATGTGCTGTAACAAGCTTCGTGCACTTTTCCTGCCGCATAATTTGCGCTAAAAAACGATAACGCTCACTGCGACAAGTCGTCTGCAAATTGCCACCTTCCTTTTCAAGAATATCGGCTATTGGAATCGCCGTACTATGTACCCTAATATTTTCTTCTACACAAAACGCCTCAACAAATTCTCGGTCTGCTGCCGATGCTTCCGCCCTTAGCATATGGTCAACATGCGCTACGACAATTTCTATTTCTAGCTGCGCACACATCGCTCGGAAAAAATACAGTAAGCCCATCGAGTCAACGCCACCAGAGCAAGCGATGAGAAGACGGTCTCCTGCTACTACTAATTGCTGCTTTCGAATATTATGCATCACCTTTATTTCGAATGAATCCACCTTCTCACCTCCGTTCTTCTATACTAATTCGCCTTTACAGTTGCCCATTGTGGAATAATATGCTGCAATGTCAGACCAATCAATGTACAATCATCCTCAATATCATAACGCCCTTTATAATGCGCCATTACATCATACAATAACACATCAATCGGCATTTTTTCGGCAATTCTTTGCTTTATCAACTCCAAAAAATAAGACTCCTGCTCGTCCCAATTCAATTCGCTTGAAAATAAACCGTCCGACACCATAAAAATAACATCATCTGCTCTCAGCTTCATTTTTTGTGTTTCTACAGAAAACTGTGGCATAAAGCCTACAGGTGCACTTGTCCCATCAATTTTCATAACCGTTTGACCACGAATTATATATGTCGACATGCTACCAGCCTTCCATGACCAAAGTGTGCCACCTTGTAAATCAATTAGCGCAAAATCAATCGTTGCATACATGTCTATCTCACGCTTTAACGACATAACATAGTGTAACGTATGCATCGCTGTTTCTGGATTCATATTATACAATAAGCATTCGCGCATCATGCGAATCAGCTTTCTACTCTCACGCTGCGCTTCTTTATTTTGTCCCATTCCATCTGAAAGCATAACCGCTGTCAGCCCAGCATGTATCGGAAAAATAGCATGTGAATCTCCTGAGCCATTTACTAGCTCCTTCGCTTGACTATAGCTATCATGCGCTAGTTCATAGCGGACAGCTGAACGAAAACGCACCTGCATATGACGGAATGGTTCTTGCCTCATTTCATAATGCTCTACGTAAAGAGGCTCCTGCCAAACATCATAAAAAATCGGCACAATAAGCCGCTCACAAAGCTGTAGCATATCATATTGATTACTGTTTTTCGGTGTCAGTGAGCACACAACGATACGCTCGCCAGGTTTACTTTGTAACACATCTATTTGAAAGCAAGGCACATAAGCTTGCTTGAACGCAGTCATTAGCTCCTCCTCCACAGACTGAAAGGATAGTGCTTCTTCTTTAATTTCCTGCATAAGTCGCTGCAGATGGCGACTCAAATCACGCAACTGCAATGCAATCATTTTTTTCCCATGATAAAATTGCCCATTCATTTGCTCCTGATAGAGCTGCAATTCCAGCTCCTCTAGCAATTTAGTTGACTTCACACATTTTTGTTTCACCTGCTCCTCTGTACGCACAACCTCGGCTGGCTTCGAAGCCGCTTTCGCCACACACCAGCTCTCAATCGTCTGACTCATTTCTGCATCAGCCCAGCAGCGATCATAGCGAAAGCAGCTCATACATGTAGCCAATGGCTCAATTTTTTTCTTTTCCACATAATCCGCAGTAAACCGATCGAATACAAGCTCCTTCATAAAGTCAACAAAATGCTGAAATTGCATTAAATTTTCTGTCGCATGCTCTGTCATCCACGTCTGTCTTTTTAATAGCACCTCATCTCGCTCTGGGTAAAACAAATCATGCAATGTTGTAAATAATGATTGTGGAAGTAGCAAAAATAAAGTTGCTGCTACGACAATGGAGAAGAAATAGACGAGATCAAGCGGTAATGTCGCATCATAAAAAAAGAATAGCGCACTAGGTATTATGCTACCTAGTGCAACACCTAGCCGTCCTAGTTGCTTACAGCTTCCCGCAACAACACCTGTCACTGCATACAAAGCAAGCATTCCCGTAAAGGATAGGCTTGCAACACCTAGCAACGTTCCTAAAATCGTAGCGGTCATCGTTGCTACTTGGATACCTGCCACTCTAGCTGCAATGCAAATAATGAGATGTAGCATAAAAATCGTTAAAGACAAAGAATAGATAACAACAGACTGCATCCCGCCAAGCAAGGCGGCCGCAATGACAAAACCAGCCCCAATGCGCTCATAGGACCAATTCGTCTGCCAAAATTGGTGTGGACGCACGAAGAAAAGCTGAATAAATAATGTCATTAACACAGCTAATACTACCTCATAGCCAACGTATAAGAGCACTAAAAATGGTGGCACTCCCCCATATGACACGCTTTGCCATGGCAATTGGATAAGTAAAATGGATAAGCCAATCGCCAAAGAAGCTGGCATCTTATAATATTTGAAGCGACATAACAGCTCAAAGACGATGAGCTGCAAACATAAAATCACTGCCTGTCCTAATCCAAACGATAAGGAACCTAACAAGCCACCAATAATAACAGCTGTCCGCATATTGTCATAGCGCAGTCGCACAATTGCCCAAAATGGCAATAAAAAAGGTAGTGTCGCATCAAAAAATACTGCTTGTGCTAAAAAATAAGCAATAATGAAAAAGGTAGCTTGCAAACTATAGATAGTTTTTTTATTTTTTGCATACCCCTTCATCCCCTGCCACATAGAAGGTGTTTCTAGCATTTCCACTCGTGTCATATAGTCATCTCCTCTAGCTTTTTTGCCATTATATAAAAATTAAAGCGTAAAATTTGTCTGTTCATATAGGCAACTAGAAAAAATGTTTCGACGAATTGTTAGCAAATAGTGGGAAAAATGAGTGAATTGGTGAATATCTGATTTACTTCTTTGTCATAAAAAGGATGGATATGTCCAATAAAGTGAAACCTCAATCAGTGGAGGTTTTCCTCATCCCCATTGATTGTTAGTTGAATCAATCGGGCTTTTACGGGGAGCTCATCTCTCACTTATCCTTTAGCGTATTTTCACTTAAGTCTTACTGCCCGTTAATGCGGGACAAAGCACCATATGAAAAAAAGTAAGTTATTGATTATACTAGATATATCGAAATAGATAGGAGATTATAAATCATGACCCAACAATTTACATACCTAACATTGCTCTGCTCTTTTAGTATGCTGCTCATTGTAGGTGGTGTACTCTTAACAAAATTACCCCTCATCGTGCAAACACTTATGATTAGTGTCGGTCTTATTTCTGGAATTTTTTGCTTCATTTCGCTCATTCGCATGCTAATAAAGCAAGAGAAAAAATAAATGGGGAGAGGCGCTTAAAATGCCCTCGGCAGTGCTTCTTCAAAGAGCGCACTTATAGAGGGTTCCTTGAAATCGGGAGCAACACTGCGTTTAGCGGATTTCCCTCCGAATAAAAGTAATTGAAATTTTCATTGCATCGTAAAATGGAGCCACCTTTTCGAACAGCCCTGTCGCAGAAAATCTTCCTGAAAGATGCTAAAATGGCTACCTACTTTTATTTATAAGAATTCATTTTCATAAAATACAAACAAAACGCCCGAAAAGCAGTGCATTGCACACTTTTCGGACGCCCTTATATTACATCTTTTCTACGCCTGAAATAGCCAGTAAACTAACTTCGTCTAGCTCCACGGCCACCGCGTTTTGATTCTGTTGCACGCTTTAATGTTGCAAGACGCTCATCGCTATCTTTTAAGAAACGTGCCATTTTTTGCTCGAAAGTCTCTTTCGGTTGACGATCATTTCGCTCATTTGATCGATTATCACGACGTGGACGTTGAGGACGTTCTGGTCGCTCTGGTTGAGGCTTCGCTTTGCGGATTGAAAGACCGATCTTACCGTCAGCTTCAACATTCATCACTTTGACTTCAACTTCATCCCCTACTTTTAGAAGTTCGTTGATGTCTTTCACATAGTTGTCTGCCACTTCACTAATGTGTACTAAACCCGTTTTGCCATCTGGCAGCTCAACGAATGCTCCAAAATTTGTGATGCCTGTTACCTTACCTTGTAATTTGCTGCCTACTTCAATTGACATAAAAAAAATGCTCCTCCTTAAAAATTAAGCGACTTCATAAGTCATGTACTAAGTATACTGAAACTTTTATCATTAATAACAGTTTCTATTCTATTATAACGAACAGGATAATCGTGTCAACAACACTGCGCTAAATCTGATTCGTTTCACAGCAAGGAGGGCGACCCAACACTTTTCACGGATTCGCCCTCACCCTTACTCATCATCATCTTCTTGTTGTTCATTCGATTGTTTCTTTTTGGGAATTGTAAAAATAATCTCGCCTTCCTCAGACATAAAATATTCTTTACGTGCCAACTTCGCAATATATTCATCATCCTCAAGCTTTGCAATTTGCAGCTTTAACATATCCTGCACTTCTTGTATTTGCTCTAGCTCCACTAAAACCTCTGCCTTTTTCTGCTCCTTCGCATCAAGGCGCTCATACTGCTTCATTAGCATGCTAGCTAGTCCAAAAATGACTACACTTGCTATAACAAAGAATGCTACCAGCCTGCGACGACGGCGAACAATCTGCTGCTTTGAAGGTTTATTGCTCGCCTGAATTTCACTAGAACGAACATAATCATTATCTAACGCTCTTACTCTGTTAGGTGATGGTTCTTGGTAATCTCGCCTTGCCATTTTGTTCACCTCACGATTTTGAATAATACAGCTATTATACTTTGTAAAAACTATTTTTTAAAGCGGTTTCCAATTGTTACTTTGTACAGTTTCGTGAAAGGTGTAAGTATGAATAAGACTATAGACTTACACACATGCCAACACATTAGGAAAAAGCGCCCGATAATATAAATAATCCAATAAATTGGACGAATAAAGAGCAATACAAATACACGACCGACAAATCGGAAAAAGCGTCTGAATAATTTATCATACGCAAAAATACCAACTAGCTGAAATAGTGGATCAACCGCGCGCCACTGCCCTCCCTTTGTCACATATAAAAAGTAAAATGTACAAAATCCGAGAGCAACCCATACCATAAGCTCTAGCACTACAGCGCACTGACGAATCCATTGTCGCCCAGATAGCCCTCCCAATACGGCTCGAGTACTGTCAATAACACAGCCGACAAATAGTCCACTTGCCAACATGATGACAGCACTCATTAGCTGTGCTGAAATCGTCATCCGAACAATTTATGAATAAAGCCCTTTGCCGCACCGTCTTCCTCATCGTACTGCATGAGCTTCACATTGCCCTCTAATGTAAGTAGCCCCTTGTCCACATCTAAATGCACAATGCGTAGCTCCTCACCTCGAATTAGCAAATGTCCTTGAGATGTGTGAATGAAAAATTCCTCCTGATCAAAACGCTCAATTGCTTTAATTGATGTCATGTCCATTCGCTTGCGGTTGCGAATTGTCACTAAATGCTCACCCGACGGAATTGTATAACGATTACTTTCTTGATGCAATGTCATGTCCATCCCCTCCTTTTTGCTTCTGTCACACTTTATGCAGCATATGGGAAAGGCATGACTAAAATTATAAGAAGAAAATAATATAACTAACTTATTGCTAAATAAAAAAAGGAAAATGCTATAATTAATAAAAAAACTTGCGTGATAGGAGAGAGGTTTAGTATATGGATTGCTCAATTGATTTTTCAATTAAAAAAATGGCAGATTGAAGGCAAAGCGCATTTAACGGTATCGATTAATTTATCACCCATTCATTTTTTGAGTACGACTTTACCCGATTTTTTATTGAATTGCACTAAAACAGCCGGTATCGCCCCACAAAGCTTAATACTAGAAATTACTGAAAATGTAACAATTGAAGACCGTGATGCTGCTAAAATCGAATGGTAGAGCTTAGAGCTATGGGCTTTTCTATCTCAATCGATGACCTCGGAACAGGTTATTCATCATTTGCCTACTTGCAAAACCTCCCTGTCCATCAAATTAAAATTGACCGTCAGTTTATACGCAATATAAGCATCAATCAAAACAGTGCAGATATCGTCCAAACAATCGTTCAACTAGGAAAAACAATTGATTTACAGGTCGTGGCAGAAGGTGTTGAAACACAAGAAGAATGGAATATATTAAAACAATTCGGCTGTGATAGTATACAAGGCTTTTATTTTAGCAGGCCTTTACCAGCAAATGAAATTAACAAGCTTTTTGAAAAAACAGCAACAGCTTGTAAACTTCACTTACCAATTGGAGGGAGCCTTTAATGAAAATTACTTTACCTAAAATCCCAGCACAATTAACTGCGAGAAACTTCTCTGATATTTTGTATGAGGAATATCCAGAGCTAGAAATGTGTGAAATTATTGACTCTACATTTACGAATGAGGCAATAGAGAGGGTTCGTATCGACAAAGCCATTCTGAAAAATAGTCACTTTAATTATACAAATTTCAGCCATATCCAATTAACCGATGTTCGCTTTGAAAATTGTGATTTGTCCAATGTAAACTTTAGCAAATCCTCGATTCATCGCGTGGAATTTATCAATTGCAAACTGTTAGGAAGCCAGTTTCCTACATCTTCTTTAGGCAATGTACGTTTCGACAATTGCATTTTACACTTAGTAACATTTGACAGCGCAAAGCTTGAAAAAGTGATATTCAACAAAACACTCTTAACAAATAGCGATTTTTACGAATGCAAATTTAAAGGAATTGAATACAATTGCTGCAATTTGAATGACGCCAATTTCGAGCAAACTTCATTAAAAGGCATCGATATTAGCTCATCTACTTTTGAAACACTAACCATTTCGATTAATAGCTTAAATGGCTGCAAAGTATCCTCTTCTCAGGCAATTCAGCTAGCTTCATTAATGGGCGTTATCGTTGTAGACTAATATCGAGGAGGCTGTCCAAAAAGCCATGCATAGCCGGCATTTTGGACAGTAGCGATTATCTTTCACAAAACATATAAATAGCGAGCGCCTCTTTTAAAAGTATGGTAAACACGGGCTCCAACGATGTTTACCTTCGATAAAAGAGAAGCAATGAGAACCTTTAACTCAATGCTTTCTCAAAATAAAAGGGGCTTTTCAGATAGCCCCCACATCCCACCTAAAAATTTCAACAAACGAAAATGAATCATTGAAAGCTTCTTCACGCTTAAATGCTCATCTCCACTCGCTAACCATTCTTGAATAACACCCAAAATAGCCGAGGAAATAAATGCTCGTAAATATTCACATAGCTCCATATCCATCCCATCTACCTTTATAGCCGTCAAATTTCGCACAATATGCTCGCCAAAAATGGATTTTACACCAATACTAAAAGCTGGACTCCCTTGCTCTCCTAACAGCACACGAAAAAATATTGCCTGCTCTGTAATATATTGAATCACTTCAACAAATGGTTGGTACAATTGCCCTGCTTGTATTGTTTGTGTGGCATCCAACAGTCGAATGTTTTTCACGCGGTACACTAAATTATGTAATAATTCCTGTTGTATATCTTCCATCACCGCAAATTTATCCGTGTAATGTAAGTAAAATGTTCCTCTATTGATTTTGGCTGCTAAAGCAAGCTCCTTCACTGTTACACGTTCAAAACCCACTATCTCTATTTGTGAAATTAATGCCTTTTTAATTGCCTGCTTTGTTTCAAAATTCATTTTTTCATGTACAGACATACAACTCCTCCATTCACTTAACATATACGTCAAATTTGTTGATTGTATTTGTCCAAATGCTAACGTAAAATTCAAATCACATCAACACTTTGTTCAGTAAAGGAGAGAAGATATATGGAGAACTATGCAGTCTCATTAAATTGTGTTGAAAAAAGATTTCATCATAAACAAGTAATCGCCCCACTTTCCTTAAATATTCCGATGGGACAACTAGTAGGCTTACTTGGTCCCTCTGGCTGTGGAAAAACCACTTTAATTAAAATGATTATGGGCATGTTAAAACCTGATAATGGACATATTAAAGCGTTAAATTTGGTAGTGCCACATCAGCAACTATTAACAAATATCGGCTACATGGCTCAAGCAGATGCACTGTATTTGGACTTAACCGGAGAAGAAAATCTTTATTTTTTTGCAAAACTTTATCGCCTAGCTAAAAAGGAGCAAATTCAGCGCGTTGCCTATGCGGCACAGCTTGTACGTTTAACAGATGACTTGCAAACCAAGGTAGACAATTACTCTGGTGGCATGAAGCGTAGACTATCGTTAGCTATTGCCCTCTTACACAATCCTACATTGCTTATTTTAGATGAACCTACAGTTGGGATTGACCCGGTTCTTAAAAAAGAAATTTGGCAGGAGCTCATGCGCCTGAAAATAGAGGAGCAAAAAACTATTTTAGTAACGACACATGCGATGGATGAGGCACAGCAATGCGACCAATTAATTATGCTACGCAACGGTCATATTATTGCGAACGGTACGCCACAAGCATTAAAAACACATTATACAGCACAGGATTTAGATGAGGTATTTTTAAAGGCAGGAGGCGAGGTACTATGAGAGTTGGCGCTATTGTCACAAGAATTATTCAACAAATGCGACGCGACCGCCGCACATTAGCATTGTTATTTTTTGCCCCTCTACTCGTGCTTACCTTAATGTCCTTTATTTTTAATAGTAATGAAGCAAGTGTAACACTTGTTGTCACCAATGGTGCTCCACCTATAATGGAAAAGCTTCAAGCGGGGGATTTTCAAATTATTGAGGAGAAGAATTTTTCTGTAGAGCAATTAGCAGAATATCAATATGATGGCTGGTTAAGTTTCAAGCAAGGGAATAGTAAGCTAATATTATTAAATGATGACCCTTCCAATGCTAAAGTATTAATGATGAGGCTCACACAAGCACTACAACCAAAGTCAGATGACTCGCCTAGCTTGACCACTAGCTATGTATATGGTGACCAAGATACCTCTATTTTCGATACATTCAGTCCAATGCTTATCGGTTTTTTTGTTTTCTTCTTTGTTTTTTTAATTACTGGTATTGCGCTATTGAAGGAGCGAACTTCTGGCACTTTAGAGCGCTTGCTTGCAACGCCGATTAAACGTGCTGAAATTGTGGCAGGCTATATGCTTGGCTATGGCTTATTTGCCTTTTTACAAACTATTATTATTGTACTGTTCGGCATCTATGTACTAGATATCGTACATGTTGGCTCAATTTGGCTTGTGCTACTTATCAATATGGCTGTAGCTCTCATCGCACTTTCTTTAGGCACACTACTTTCAAGCTTTGCTAGCTCTGAATTTCAAATGATGCAATTTATTCCATTAGTCATTGTGCCGCAAATATTCTTTTCAGGTATTTTTCCGCTCGACAATATGGCCGCATGGCTACAAAAAATCGGTCATTTCATGCCGCTTTATTACGCTGCTGATGCACTGAACGGCATTATGTACAAAGGTTTCACATTCATTGAAATAGCTATGAACTTAGCTGTGCTTACTGCTTTTGCCATCGTTTTTATTACCTTGACAATCCTTAGTTTGAAAAAATACCGGATGTTATAGGGAGCAGGTTATCCTAAAAAATTTATGTATCCATTCTTTCTACTGAATTAGGATAAAGGAAAATTTCAATCAGTGGAGATTTTCCCCATCCCCCACTGATTGTTAGTTGAACCAATCGGGCTTTTACGAGCAGCTAATCTCCCTCTTATCCTTAGCGTAACTTAAGTCTTGAAGTGGGCGTCTTACTGTCTGTTAATGGAGGATAAAGGGGGACTATATAAACAATTACACTACCACCAGCTCTAGCACAACTTTTCGAGCCAGTAAAGGAATCTCTTTAAAACTGTGACACCCACCGGAGGATTAGGCCAATATAATGAGTTGTTACGCGCGTAGTAGCCAATGAAGCATAGTAAACATTGCTAAGCCAAATTAAAACAACCTGACGAGAGTGAGCCGTCTGCCTTATTTCTTGTAAGCTTTGCCCGTAAATTCCAAAAACGTGTAGAAAAGTGCCATCAAGCTTCTTCTACACGTTTTTTTATTTTCTACCATATTCCTCCAAGCACTTCTCGCAAATACAGCTTGTTGGATTTTCTATGAGTATTTCCTTTGGGAATTTCACGGTCATGCACCAGCAGTCGCTTTGCTTGCTCGCAACGCCACAGTTATTACTGCCGCCACATAGCGGGCATTCCTTTTCATCTGCCATTTGCTCAATCCTCGTCGTCAATGAATTCTGGCTCAATTTTTTCTAGGCGCTCTTCCTTTAAAATGGTGAACATATTTGCCGCGTCTTCTTTGCGGGCATTTTCATTTAGCTGCTCAACACGTGCTGTGACGATTTTTTGTCCGAAGCGAATCGCTAACTCGTCACCGACTTTTACAGTACTGCTCGCCTTTGCGACCTTGTCGTTAATTGTGATACGACCTTGCACAGCAACTTCCTTTGCTAATGTGCGGCGTTTAATTAATCTCGATACTTTCAAAAATTTATCTAATCGCATATTATTCTCCCTTTTCCTGCTTTTTTGCCTCATCCCAGAAGGCATCTAATTGTTCTAGTGTGAATGCGGTGAAACCCTGTCCACTCATCTTCACTCGTTGCTCCACATAGCCAAAGCGTCGAGCAAATTTTTCATTTGCATGAATCATCGCTTCCTCTGGCGAAATCTTATAAAAGCGCGCGATATTCACAAGTGTAAATAACACATCACCAAATTCATCAAGTTGCGCAGCAGCAGAGCCCTCTGTAATTTCCTGACGAAACTCCTGCCACTCCTCCTCAAACTTTGCCCATACATCCTCTGCATTTGGCCAATCAAAGCCAACTGTCGCAGCCTTTTTCTGATAATTATAAGAGGTTTGCAGCGAAGACTCCGCACGGTGCTCACCTGCTAAAAGCGGCTCTAGCTGTTCGCCCTTTTCCTGACGCTTTATTGCCTCCCAATTAGCAATGACCGCATCGGCATCCTCTGCTGCTGCGTCACTAAACACGTGCGGATGACGGCGAATCATTTTTTCACTAACCGACGCAAGCACTTCTTCTAAATTGAAATAGCCATTATCTTCGCCAATTTGCGCATGTAAAAACACTTGAAGCAAAACATCGCCTAGCTCCTCGACCATCGCAAAGTCATCCTCTGCATCAACAGCCGCTAAAAATTCATGCGTTTCCTCAATTAAATATTTTTTCAAGGATTCATGTGTTTGTTTTCGGTCCCAAGGACAGCCATCCGGTCCGCGCAAAACAGCAATAATACGACGCAAAGTTGTCCAATCACGCAGCGCATCTTCGTCTGATGCCACAGGAGGCACATAAACTGTCGTTAAATTATTAAGCTCTGCCACTTGGTCTAACTCGTATAAAGGGACTGTCACTATCTTTTCTTGTGAAGAGCCTGCTGCTGTCACAATTGTTACAGGATAATCATCACGATATTTTTCCATTAATGTCAGCTTCACCTCTGACGCACTAAACTCATCATACACTTGTGCAATCAAAGTATGCTGGCGCATATTCAACTCGTCCATAGACATGCTTGTACCATCTAATAATTGAAAACCTTCGATTGGGTCGATTTTTAACGCTGTAAAAATCGGGTCTAGAAAGCTTTGCCCACCCTCGATTTTGAGCTTAATTTCCCCATTCCTTGCTGCCTCAATTAAATGCTGTACCGTTTGCTCAGCCACTAGCGGATGCCCTGGCACTGCATACAATACCGACTCCTGCTGTGCAACCTCGATTAAACACGCGGCTATCTCCTCATAGACAGGTTGAAATGTGTCATACTTTTCATAAACGCCATCAAAACTATGAAATTGAATATCCTCTGTTGTCAAATTCTCTATTACAGGATGTTCTAGTGTGCGCACATATATTTTTTTAGCCGCTTTAAGCTTTTTATAAACGCCATATGGCAACTGCTCCAAATCAGATGCCCCTAAGCCGATTACGGTTAATTCATTCATTATTTTTCCTACTTTCTTTTATTTAGCCATAGTTGGTATAGTGCCATACGTCGACCAAATGGAATTAAAAACCACTCTTTTTCTTTCAATATACGGCTTTTGGCAATAATCGTAATAAAGGTAGATGCCCCTATTAAAATCAAAACGCCACTCATTATTGCAGCTTGCGTACGCCCATCTATTGCACTTAGTAACACGTGGAAAAGAAAGGCACTTACTTTCACTGCTATGACCATTGCTATACTTGCCGCCGCCAGTGTTTTATAAAAAACAAGCGGTGCTAGGCTGACATTGACGATTCGCTTTATATATAGCATAAGGAAAATAGCACTAAGGAACAAGCCAAAATTACTCGCCAATGCTGCACCGATAATGCCGATTGTTGGCAACAACCATATATTGCTCAGCCATTTTAAGATAAAACCTGCTGCAACAATCAATGCTGGTATTTTTAATTTGCCGTAACCTTGTAAAATTGCTGTAAATGTCAAAATAAGTGAAAACGGGATAATTTGCACTACTACGACCATTAATACAGCCGATAAATCAGCGGTAGTAAATAGAAGTTCATTGACATATGGCATTGTAATAATTAAACCAAATGTGGCTGCCGTACCAAATAATAATGCTGTACGATATGTTAATTGCACAAATGGCATCGCCCCGCGACCCGCTGTTTTTATTTTTTGCGCGATGAGGGGCACAATTGCTAGTGACAGCGATGATGCAATAACGACACCAAGCTGTACAAGCGGCTGCCCACGATCATAAATACCTTTCTGCACCATCGCCTGCTCCATAGGCATTCCTTGCTCAAGTAATGACGTATAAACTGTAAAGGAATCAACTAACTGAAAGCCGAGCAACATTAAGCTACTTAAGCTAACACTTAGGCTGAACAACGTCACATCTTTGATAACTGCCCATATATTTATTTTGATAACATGGCAATTGCCATTTAACTGCTTACGAATATAAAATAATAGCAGCATAATACCTGCGATTTCTCCCACTACCGCACCAAGTACCGCTACATTACCTGCCGCATAAATAGACTTCGATGTGTGCATGACTAAAACCGTGCCACCTAAAATGACGAGCACACGAATTAGCTGTTCAAATACCTGTGCATAAGCAACTGGCTCCATTGCTCCCTTCGCTTGAAACGTTCCTTTTAATAAAGCGAGTGTCGGCATACAGAGCGCAACAAAAGCGCCCGTTTGCAGCAACGGTGCTAGCTTTTCATCGCCCATCCAATATGCTAGCATTTGTGCACCGAAAAATAATAAACTGAAAAACACGAGTGACAGCACAGTTAAATAGCTGAAAATTATCTTTGAAATCGACCGTTTTCTATTTATATCAGCAGTGTCTGCCAGCATTTTTGAAATAGCAATTGCAAACCCGCCGGATGTCCATACAACAAAAAATGAGATGAATGGGTACACCTGCTGGTAAACATAAAACCCTTCATCCCCAACTAAATTTTGAAAAGGCACACGATAAACAGCGCTCAGCACCTTCACTACAAGTGCTGCC
Organism: Metasolibacillus fluoroglycofenilyticus; assembly: GCF_003049645.1. GTDB lineage: Bacteria > Bacillota > Bacilli > Bacillales_A > Planococcaceae > Metasolibacillus > Metasolibacillus fluoroglycofenilyticus. The sequence goes on along the minus strand of NZ_PYWK01000006.1, from coordinate 43,800 downwards.
AGCGTCAATAATAGTGCGCCTCTCATATATTTCTTCATTCCATATTGCTGCGTCATCATTCAAATCCTTCCCCAATCCTACGAGTGCTTACAGTATAGCATTCCTATAGAAAGACTGCTTAAAATGAGAGCAAGTTTCCTACAAGTTAAACTTTTAATATTAAAAATAAAAAAGTATTTTTGAAAACTTTTCGTAAGTACAACCAATTAGCAAAATTTTCAACCAACTTTTCCATATTAAAAATTTACTAATACCGATAAAAATGTAGTAGTAAGGTGGGGGAATGCTGCCGGTGAGAACAAGGAATATTCACAATATTCTAAATGAAACCTAATAAATTACATCATTTGTTATAATAAAGAATAACTGTAGCTTAGCTATATGATTACATTAATCTTGACTAGGGAGAAGATAATCGGTTTGAAAAACTCACTTTATTTATTATAACATTTTGACATTTGTCGTATTGGGGACATTTAGTAATACTAAAACAAAAATGAATTTTGTTAATGGAAAGATTGCAGACGATGAAATTTTGTTTCTTATGGAGAGTAATTTAGAAAGCTGTAACTCCGTTGAATTTTCCAGTCCTATTAATACAGATTACGATGGAACGACTGGAGTCTTACTAGATTATTATGAGGAATATGATACATGGTATATCTACGACTAAGGGATCACACGAAATTATCCATATTTAGCAAATATCTACTCTATTGTAAATATAGTCAGAGGCATAATTTATGAAAAATCGACCGAAATATCAACTCCTATTTTAGGCACATATGCTAAATATTCTGTTAGAGATTTTAATTATAAACAAGGTAAATTTAAAGTAATTAAAAAACGTCCATAAAGCTGTGCCTTAGCACGCTTTGCGGACGCCTCTACTAATGCTGCATTTGCTTAGCTAAAAATGTTGCACTTAGCTCAGCTGCCTTTTGTTCGACTTCGCCGATAAAATGCGCCTTTGAAAATAGGTATACTGCCCCGATAATATCGCCATTGTTAACGATAGGTACGATGCAATAGGATTTAACCTGTTCAAATTGCCCCGGCACAATTTCTAAAGTTGTTTCCATCTTTTCAAGTGTCGTATTGCGAGATTTTAAGCAATCCTCCGCAAAAGCGGATAGCCTACGATTGACATATTCCTTCTTCGACACGCCTGCAATCGCAATTACTTCATCTCGGTCACTAATAAGTGCTGGTGTGCCGAATGTTTCATAAAGTGATTCCACATATTCTTGTGCAAACTCGCCTAAATCGTTAATCGGTGAGTATTTTTTTAAAATAACTTCGCCTTCGCGGTCTGTATAAATTTCAAGTGGATCTCCCTCGCGAATACGCATCGTGCGTCTAATTTCTTTCGGAATAACAACTCGTCCCAAATCATCAATACGTCGTACAATTCCTGTTGCTTTCATTATCAATTGCCTCACTTTCAACAAATTCAAACTGCACTTTAAAGTAGTATGGTGTAAAAAGTTGAAATGTATGCAAGTCGGACCAAAAAAATTGCTGTACTGTTTATGAAATGTTTTTTGTCAGGCTATATTATTAAGACAAACAGGATAAATATAGGGATTATTCATATACCTGCCGACGCAGTATGGATTATTAGTATATCTGACATGATGAAACATCTTTTGGTTGTTATTAGCCTTATGATTTCCGAGGCAAACTACAGGAAGTAACGCTTAAGCGTTTATTTGAAGCGAATTTTACTTCAACAGATTCTGTTTTAGTTGATAAATCATTATTAACACAAGAAAAATTTGAACAGTCAGGGAGACTCGCACTAATTTTTGATAATGGATTGAAAGGGACTCTACACCTAGTAAGCCAATAACGACACTTAAAAAGCCAAAGCCCTTTAATTCAAGCTTTTCAAAACAATTTGCGCTCTATATAAATCCTGCTTTTATTGATAAAGCAGTCTCTTGAATCAAATACATTTGGTTTTGGACGAGCTAAACAAGTATTATTTTCACAGTTGAATGACCCTAGCTTCAAACATCTCTTTTATAAGGATGTGAAATGTAATGATTATCTATGTTTTAAAGGAAAAAAGTCAATTTTCATTCGGAAGAAAATCCTCCGAACCAAGTGTTTAACCTATTTTCAAAAAATCCTCTTGCTATTTTAACGGGGGCACTCTTTGAAAAAACATCATCGATAGCGTTCCGAAGGCTGGCTACTGCACAGCCTTTGGATCGCCCACCTTTATTGCCTCGGCAATAATTTGCATCATACCTTCTAAAACATCGAAGGGTGTATGCTTATTACAGCGCTTGCTGTCGACTGTGACAGTAAGCCTCATACCGTCCATGCTAAAGCCTGTTGCACGCTCATATTTCATCGATTCAGAAACAATTTTCGCACCGTCTACTTGTGCAGTTCCTTGCTCTGATAGATGAATCGAAACAATGCCTTGCTTTTCTTTAATCGCCTCGATGCCTGCTGCTAGTGCCCATACTTTCATCCGTGCAATGCGCAATAAACGAATCGTTTCGGTTGGCACATCACCAAAGCGGTCTTGTAGCTCGTCAATTATTTCCTCATAATCTTCTATACGGTCCATTGCTTTAATACGCTTATACATTTGAATTTTTTGATAGCCATCTGGAATATAGGCATCTGGAATATAGGCTTCCGTATGCAAAATGATTTCTACCTCTGGCTTCTCCTCTTTTTTCACACCTGTTTGACGTAGAGCAATCGCCTCTTCTAACATTTGTGAATATAAATCGAAGCCGACTGCATCAATAAAGCCGTGCTGTTGGGCACCTAGTAAATTACCTGCACCCCGAATTGATAAATCACGCATTGCAATTTTAAAGCCCGAGCCTAATTCAGTAAACTCTTTAATTGCCTGTAAACGCTGTTCCGCAACATCTGTCAATACTTTGTCGCGTTGGTACATAAAATATGCATAAGCTACACGATTGGAACGTCCAACCCGTCCACGCAATTGGTAAAGCTGTGAAAGCCCCATCCGGTCAGCATCATGTACGATTAATGTATTGACATTTGGAATATCGACACCCGTTTCAATAATTGTTGTCGTTACAAGCACATCGTATTCACCATCTAAAAACGCTAAAATCGTAGACTCTAGCTCTGACTCTGTCATTCTACCATGTGCAAAGCCAATGCGTGCATCTGGTACAAGCATTTGAATTTCCTCTACACGACGTGTCATATCCTCTACTCGATTATATAAATAAAATGTCTGCCCACCGCGTGCCATCTCTCGCTCTATCGCTTCACGTACAAGCGCCCCATTATGTTCCATCACATATGTTTGCACCGGGAAACGGTTTTGTGGTGGTGTTTCAATAACCGATAAATCGCGTACACCGACCATTGACATATGTAATGTACGTGGAATTGGTGTAGCTGTTAATGTCAATACATCCACATTCGTTTTTAATTGCTTAATTTTTTCCTTATGTGTTACACCGAAACGCTGCTCCTCATCGACAATTAATAAGCCTAAATCGTTATAAACAACATCCTTCGATAACATGCGGTGTGTCCCGACGACAATATCAACCGTTCCATTACGCAAACCCTTTAATGTTTCGGTTTGCTGCTTTTTCGTGCGGAAGCGGCTTAATAAACCTACATGAATGGCTTGCTCTGTAAAGCGCTCTTGCAATGTTTCAAAATGCTGCTGTGCTAATATTGTTGTTGGTACTAAAAAAGCAACCTGCTTCCCATCTTGGATTGCCTTAAATGCTGCACGAATTGCCACTTCTGTTTTACCATAGCCAACATCACCACAAACAAGTCGATCCATTGGTCGCTCGCGCTCCATATCGCGCTTCACTTCAATAATGCTACGTAGTTGGTCCTCTGTCTCCTCATATGGGAATAAATCTTCAAATGCGCGTACATCATCAGAATCTGGCGAGAAGGCAAAGCCTTTTTCTGCCTCACGTTTTGCATAAAGCTTAATTAAATCATCTGCAATATCCTGTACAGCAGAGGCAACCTTAGCCTTAGCTTTTTTCCATTCTGGTCCGCCAAGCTTATGTAGCTTCGGTTCTTTATCCTCAGACCCTACAAATTTTTGCACTAAGTCGATTTGATCTACTGATACGTATAGCTTATCATCCGCTCTGTAGCGAATATGCAAATAGTCTTTATGCTGCCCGCCTACAACGAGCGTTTCAATCCCGATATATTTCCCGACACCATGGTGCACATGCACAACATAATCACCAGGTTTAATTTCCGAATAGCTTTTAATACGCTCCGCATTGGACATTTTTTGCGAGCGCACCCTTTTTCTTGCTTGCTGCTTAAATAGCTCATCATCTGTTACAACGGCTATCTTTTGCAATGGGAGCTCAAAGCCATTTGATAATTCGGCATCGATTAAATAAATACCGCCAGTCTGTCCTAAACCTATTTGCGCATGAATTTGATAGTCTTCTAATGTGCGCTTGATAGAGGCTAGACGCTCCTTACCTTCCGCAACAAATAAAACCGTATATTTTTCCTGCTGCCAGCGCACAAGCTCTGATTGCAATAACGCAATTTGCCCATGGAATTGCTGCATCGGCTTACAAGAATAGTTGATTGTTTTAGTAAATTTGAAACCAGAAAACGTCCTAGTAAATAATGCAAAATAATATTTTGGTAATGTTAGCATTGCATCGATTTCCTTTAAAGTAAAGGATGGCTTCACATCGTGTAGCATTTTCCCCTCTTCAATTAGCGATAAAAACCACTCTGTCTCCTCGCGCTCCCATGCATCTGCTACTTCCTGAATACGTCCAAGCTCATCCCAAAAAACGATGCCATCTTGCGCAAAATAATCACCTAAAAATGTTTGCTGCTCAAATAATAAGGAACCATATTTTGCTACAGTATCAGGCAAATTCCCCTCTTTTAGTAGGGCAATGTCCTGCTGAATATATTGATATAGTAACTCCTGAATTTCCTGTTTCTTAACTTTATTTAAGCTATTCGCGAGTGCTACTTCCAAACGATTTGCAAGTTGAATACGCTGGTCAATGTTTAAAAGCAGCTCAGCAGCAGGCAAAATATGCACATGATCTAGTTTATCAATTGAGCGTTGGTCATCTGCTGAAAATGTACGGATTGAATCTACTTCTGTATCAAATAGCTCGATACGAACAGGCGCCTCTGCATCGAGTGGGTAAATATCTAAAATACCCCCGCGCACCGCAAACTCACCAGGCGTCGTTACCATTTGACTGCGGCTATAGCCCATCGTAACGAGCTGCACTAGCCATTCATCAATGGCGATATCCTCCCCCACTGCTGTTTTCAGTAAATGTGACTGCCAGACTGTCATTGGCGTCATCATTTTACGCATACCTGCAATTGGAATTATATAAATACCACGTTTCCGATTTACTAAATTGTCTAATGTCGTAATACGGTGCGCGCGTAGCTCTGGAGACGCCACTGACATACCTGCCGCAATAAACTCCTCCGCTGGATAATAATGCACTTCGTCCTCGCCTACAAGTGCTGTTAAATCATCCACAAGCTTTTGAGCCTGCAATAAATTGGGCGATAACACGTATAGCGGACGCTCTGTTTCTTTATAAATGGCTTGCAATAACGCTGGTCTTGCGCCACCCGTTAAGCCTGTAACCAATTGGCTTACTTTACTATCCTTTTTTACTTGCTGCAAAAAAGGATTTATATGCTTATCTTGCGAGAATAGTTGATGGAAAATATCCATAGCAAAGCCTCCTTTCAATAGTTTAACTTGATTCAGAATTATTTACTCCGTCGAGGATAGTGACAATTCTATTGTGACTACCGCAGGAGCACATTTTTTTATACCGACAGCAAAGCGACAGATACAGAAGCCCCCCACTTCTATAGGTGGAGAAGTAATTAAATCATAGGGTGTGCCAAATTCCCTGCTAGTTCAAATTAAGCCTCGAGTAGATGTCACAGGTTTTTTCGAGCCTACTCAAAAAAATCTGAATGCAATCACACCTCTATTTAATTGATTAAATAAGTAGGAAGTGGAAAAAGCTTTGGCCTCATCAGCCAAAGCATTTCATTATTGCAGCCATTTTTTCAATGCATAGTAATCTGGAAATTGTCTTAAGGAATTTTCGCAGTGCTCACATATACAATGCACCGTCGTATCCCCTCGTTCGTCCCTTTCCACATAGTCATCCACTTCCCCAATTTCAAATTGGTGAAGCTTGCGAATGGTTTCATCTGCATCAAATGGCAATGTGCCAATCTCTGTTTCACAATGTCTACAACGATAACGAACTGACAAGGCAAGTCCTCCTTTGAATCAATTACCCCACGGCTATTTTCTCGAATGCACTAAAAAACCTGTCACATGCACTAGGGGCTTAATCATGGTTCAGTTGACTTTATACCGAATATTCAACAGTATAGATGTTCTAAATCATGATAAAGCTATGTATTCAAAGTATAGGCTTTCTCCTGTTTATTTATGCACCGTTAAAAACATTCATTACATCTAAAAAGCTTTTTGATAATGCGAGCTCCACTGCATCGCACGATTTTTTTATTGCATCCTCTACAACTGGCTCTTCATCCTTTGAAAATTTCGACAACACATAGTCTGCCACCTTCATGCCTGCCGGCGGGCGGCTGACGCCAACACGGATGCGGTTAAACTCTTGTGTACCTAAATGTTGAATCAATGACTTAATCCCATTATGCCCGCCAGCACTGCCTTTTTGGCGCAGACGTAGCTTGCCTGTATCTAAATCTAAATCATCGTAAATAACGATAAGATTCTCTATTGCAATATCAAAATAATCCATCATTGGACGCACACATTCACCCGATAAATTCATATATGTTAACGGTTTTAATAGCATCACCTTTCCTTCAGGACGATGCACAGTCGCATACATACCATTAAATTTCGTTTGGTTTAACGGTGCTCCCCATTTTTCTGCCACTGCATCAATGACATCAAAGCCAATATTATGGCGTGTATGAGCATATGGTTTGCCAGGGTTGCCTAAACCAATTATCAATTTCATCTATGTTCACCCTTTTAGTTTTATCTAACTACAACAATTCTAGCCTATTCTACCATAGAAATTGACAAGTGTCCTTTGTTGTTGATTTTCCATTATATATTGCCCAATACCGCATAAAAGTAATGCGGAATCACGCAATTGTTTTTCAATCTTGCTCTTTATAAAATGACTGTATAAGAGGTAATCTACATATGGAATACAAAAAATTAATGATTATACTTGGGGTAAAATGTGCGCTTGGTATAACGGGTACTTTATATACAGCCATTTTAGCTGGAAAATTTAATTGGCCCCCCCTTTGTTTTAGCTTTATCGTCAACTTATTTTTATGGTATACGAACGATACTCGCAAAAGAATAAATGAAAGGAAGGAAAACAGTCAAAATAGCTATGAAAAATAATAAATTTACTGGCAATTTAAGTTTTATTTTATGCGCATTCATTTTTATCAATAACAGTGCGGCAATCTTTTTAAAAGCCGAAATTAATAAAACCTCCTTTATATTATCAACGCTTCTAGGCATCATGCTATTGAGCAATGGGGTAATTTACAAAAGAGCCGAGCGAAGCAATATTGAAGAATTACAACTTTACATGGAGACCTCTACTCGCATGATTCGGCAGCCAAAAGCCAGCTGTTACAAGGGCTGGCTAATCGAACAAGGCTATCATGCTCGCCCCTCCATGTAAAGTTGTAATATACAGAGGTAATCAAAAATGTACATCGTTAAACGAGCGTTTTTGTACGTACTTATAAGCGCATTTATAGTAGTAATAAGGATTTAACGCCCGAACAAGGGTATCATGCCCGCCACTCCAAATAAAGCCGAGGTGTGCGTCTGAAAAATACACAGAGGTTTAAGTGGCTCACTGGCTCAGTTAATAAATGGCTCACTATTGGGTTGCGATATACATACGACATGAACGATGATGAAACGTATTATCATTGGCATATTATTTACCTTTTGCTTTATGGCAGGCATGTGGCTAATTAATCAGTTCATGGAGAAGAACTTTTTAAGTTATGTAGCAATAGGATTATTATTCTTTATGCTATTTACAATCCATCAGCTATTTTTCGCAAGAAGAAGTTATTTATAAAAGGAAACGTATTATGATTTATAATTCCCACTCTGCTTTCTTTTCCTATAACGCCAAATGATAAAAACTATAAAAGGGACCAAACATATTACATAATTTATAAACACCGAAAAGTCATATACTTTTGAAAGAACGAAAAAGGTACCATAATATATAACGATTAAAAATGAGCGAGTGTTACTATGAATCATCATTAAAATATCAAATCCTCTATTCATTAATTACAAAATTTCACACTTCCATATGAAAGCTACTATATTGTTGCGTGAAATGATTTATTTTATTTTGGCTATAGTTGTTCTTATAAATTTTATAAATAACTTTTTTATCATCTATTATTTTTTCTTTAAATATTATTTGAAAAGTCCATACCCCTTCACCTAAGAAAGGTGAGATTTTTAAACCTGCGTAATAGATTCTTATACCATTCTGACTATTCTTTTTTAAATATTCCACATCAATAAAGTGTAGCTCACCTGATGGACTAATAATTTGAAAAATAATAGGCGAATCTTCCTTAACATTGCTTAAACTAGCTTTGTAACATATTGCATTATTTAGATTTGAAAAAGAACTCGTTTGATTAATAATATCAAAAGTGTTTTGTCTTAAATCTGTCCCTGTAGAGGAGTAATTTAATTTAATATCTTTGACATTATTCATACAGTCATTATTTCTCACTGAAAAATGAGTATTCAGGAAATTGTATATTTTATTACATTTTGGATCTTTAATCCAAAACTTATTATTGATTATAAATGCGTAATATTTAAGATTAATTGTAACTTGATTATATTTCTCAATAGGAATTCTCCACTTTAATCCATTATCACTAATAAGATTTAATTTTATTATATCCTCTTTGTCCAAATATACTAACATTACAGAATCTAACTTTATTAAACTGTCATATGTAATACCCATCTTTACATTTCCTTTTAATCAAATTATATAAATACAGGCAATTTCCACTTATATATTACTAACTAATTGAAGTATAGTGGTTGCCAAATACCGGTAGATTAGCATATGCTTTTTAATTATTTAGACCCTCGAATTACATCATTATAAATATTATTAACAGACCTAGCACCGAACTCCAAAAGTAAACCTGTCCCAGCCCCTCTTGCTGCACCTTTAACGCCAGCATCAACTAACCCTTTAAAAGCACCTCCACCAGTAGCATAAGGTGCTTCCATATTTCCATACACAGTCTGTTGAGCAGCTTTATTGACTGCTTTTCCATAATCTACAAATGATTGACCAATTGCTTTTACAGCTTTATCAGCAGCCTTTGCTGCTTTACTATTTCCTATTGCTTCCCCTATCTTTCTACCTGTATTCGCAGTGTCTGTTCTTGCTTGTGTTAACCTATCTACACCCATATGTACCTTCCTCCTTATAATTAACCTATTAAAATAATTAAAATATCCCAGTGGTAAAATAAATCATTCAAAACACATTTTGATCTTTACTAAGCATATGGAAAAGATCTATTAAATAATCTACTTTGACCAAAATCCACTATAACTATAAATAGATAACCCGTATTCGAGTTATTCTCATAGTACTATTACTCACATCCGTATGGCAATTGCGTGATTCCGCATAAAATTCATACGGAATCACGCAATTGTTTTTGCGGTAAGTAACGCGCTATAGTTTTATAGTAAAGGCAAAGACATTACAGGTAAATATCCCCTATCTACTTTCAAAAATAAAAGAGTGATTCCTAATTTTATTTTGGTAATGTCTTTTGCTCTTAATTAAAGGAGTACCTTTAGTTAGATAATCTACATCATCGAACAGGGAGCACAGCAAAATGTCACTGCCAGATAGCAATATTTATAGCGTGTTGATTACCCTTATAATCTCATTGAGATCTAAATCTTCGCCTTTAACTCCATACCTCACTTTAATATGTTTTCTTACACCCCCATCTGATTTCATAATCAAATATAATAAAAAAATCCTAAGAAAATGAAAAATACGAATCCATAATATAAAAATAGCATATCTTTACGGGGGCTGTCCGAAAAGTACATTTTGTTTTGCCACCGCATTGAAATCAATGTTTTCATCGCTTCACTTTTACTGAAAGCTAACACTGCTAAAGCCAATGTTCATCCCATTTTTAAAAGAGGCGCTTTCTGTTTATATGAATCAACATTTTGTGAAACATCATTGCTACTGTCCAAAATGCCGGCTATGCACGGCTTTTTGGACAGCCCCTAATTGAAATTTCTTTTCAGATAATTACTATTTTGTACATACGGCTTGAATATTTACTAATCAAAGCAAGTAATTATGTAAAAATTTTAATGTAAAAAACAAACGGCTGTCTGGCAGTAGCGTGCTAGCCTACTTTCAGACAACCATTTTTACCTCAACGTCGCTCTCATCGTTAAAACTTTACCTAGAAGAGTGCCCCCTGCTAAAACCAATGTTTAGCACATTTCTAAAGACGTATTCTTTCAATATTTTATAAAATATTATCACCACTATCCCAAAAACCGGCTATGCACAGCTTTTGGGATAACTTTTGTTAAATCAACTTCAATTCCACAGCCTTTAACACAGCGTCAGCACGTGTATTTATATCTAGTAGCATATATATTTGCGACAAGCAGCTTTCTACTGTGCGCTGCGCTAAATTTAACTCTAGCGCAATTGCCTTATTCGTATAGCCTTCTCTCACTAGCTCTAGAATTCGTTTTTCTCGCTGATTTAATTGTAGTTGCTTTTTCATTGGATTCTGTTGTACGTAATCAATAAAGCTTTTAGGCAACAGCACTTCATTATTCACTGCAGCATATACCGCTTTTAAAATAGTATCCTTTGTTGCTGTTTTCGAAATGACATTATCCACTTTTTTCTCTAAAATAAGTGAATAATAATCTTCTATTTGCTCACCTGTATACAATATAATGATAGCTGCTGGATACTTAGCCTTTACCTGCTCCGCAAACTCTAATCCACTGCTCTCACCTAAATTAATATCAATTAAAAACACATCATACTGTGTTTCTGTGAGCACCTTTGAGAATGATTTCATATCTTCTAACGTATCAGCTACTATATCAGGTGCATTGCTAAAAATTTGCTTACTTCCCTCTAAAATCAATGGATGGTCGTCTATTAATAATAATTTAATCATCCTTACATTACTCCTTAACTTTGATAACAATATGCATACCTTCGTCTAAGGCTGATGTTAACTCAAACGAGCCGTTATATGCATACACTCGTTCTTTCATTCCTTGTAATCCCATCGAATTTTTCCCATCAATTTCAGATAAATCACAGCCAACCCCATTATCAAAATAAACTAATTCAAAACCTTGCGTCGAAGCGGTTAGTGTAATTTTGACATAGGTTGCCCGTGAATGCTTTAATGCATTATTCAACATCTCTTGGATTGTACGATAAATTAATAGTGGTAGTTCGGGGGAGTCCAATACGACATTTTCTATTGCATGGATAATTGTAAAGTTCGCCTGTCGCTCTATTTCCGCAAATAATTTATTCAATGCAACCCGTAAACCTTGCTTCTCTAGTAAAGGTGGCTTCAATTGCTCACAATAATGACGCAAATCGACATTTAATTGGATTAAATATTCCCGCTGACGTTTAATTAACTGCTTATCTATTTGCGCTACATCTAGCTCACGTATTAAATAAAGTTGCTGCTGTAAAATCGTATCATGTAGTTCCTGTGCAAGCTGGGATTTTTCATTTTCTAGCTGCAGCCAAATATATTTCTTCAGCCATGCTGGATTGCCTTGCTGCGATGTATCAAGTTGCTCAATAAGCCCTTCGACAAACTGCGTGTTATCAATGAAATTACTAACATACATAATGAGCAATTCCAAGCATAATAGCTCTTCTTTTTTTAAATATAGACCGCCCTCATTAGCAATCGTCACAATATACTTTTTATCCAATGTTTCATGCAAACAGCCAATATAACGACCATCCACCCTTTTCACAGTACCTAACGCTAAGTTTTCAATTATTTTAGGATTTGCCACCCGATTAGCAGTGGAATAAGTATGTACCTCAACATGACTCACAGATAATTGCTGAGCCAATGCCTCACTAAAATGCTTTAATAACTTATCAACTGAAGGCATATGCGTAATTTGTTCAATGGTTTTATACACAAAATGCACGTAATCGCCTTTAGGAGAAAATAAAACTTTTCGGCTTGCGTAATCGATTCGTTCCTTTACGTAGAACAAACCAAAAATAACAATAAATAAGAAAAGAAAGCTTTTAAAAGCATCTAGTCGCTTTATATCCAGTATAAAATAAAGGCCTATTACAACGACACTAGAGGCAACTAATGATAGCATACTATAGTAGCGTATTTTTGAAATTTCATAATCGACATCGAATAAATAGTCTGGGAGCTGTGTGAGCATTAACAAAATGGGAATCAAAAGTAAAAACAAGGTGCAATAAGCCATAGCTAGTACATGCTGTTGAAATAACAGCATCGGTAACAAGTATAGTAAGAGCATCGGTAAAAAGGGCCCTACTAAGCAAAAGAGCAATACTAATAGCTGTTGTTTACGATATTTCAAGTAGACAATTAATAGCATTAGGAATGCATAAAAAATAAGAAACGCTATTCCTAATAGTATAAAAATTGTATTCCATTCATAGATAGTTGGAATAATTTTCTCTGATAACGTCAACAAGCAGCTAATAATAAGAATCCCATACAAGTAAGTAGGCTTAATTATCAATCTATGGTTAACATCTAATAATTGTAGATAGTTAATTAAAAAATGTAGTAATAAAATAATACTTGCTATAGCTCCATTACTCATAATAAAAACACTTATATTCCCCAAGTATCCTGATGGTCCTATAGCACCGTATGTTAATGCTACTGTTAATATAAATAATACAAAGATATTAATAGATTGAAAGGATTCTTTTCTATATAGTTTCAAATAAATACATATAATTAAACTCATTATAAAATAAACAATCGGTAATAATACCCAATAAAACGATTGTATCGGAAAATCGCGATATGAAATTTTGATAAGCTTACTGTCCCCTTGTGTACTTTGGGTAAGTATGCTGCTTGCGCCCTTTATTACATATTGCGTGGCATCATCAGCAATTTTTATTGGCTGGTGATTAATCTCCAGTATGATATCTCCGCGCTCAATATTATGATTCTCGGCCCATTCAGGATGAGCAAAATCTTGAATTTTCCACTCTTGTTGCACTTGCACTATTTCAATACCGATAAACGGTGTTCTTAATAAAAATGATATTAAGTATATAAATAAGGTAGTATATCCAAATAACACTACCAAAAACACTTTTTTGCTCATTTTTATCTCCATTTGGAAAATAATGCTTTCATCGGCTCATTCATCGCCTCAACAATTGCCTGTTGCTCCCATTTCGAGACACCTAAAAGTGATAACTTATTATCCTCTAATAGTGGTATTAGTTGAGAATTTTCTTTTACATACTTAATTAATTTGCTAATCACGTTAAAACTTCCTATTCTACTAATTTTATTAAATATTGTTTTTCTTCATTGTTAAATGGCATCGTTTTTATTATATGCAATGTCTTGAATTTGAAAATATTTTTTATAGCAAGTGCATAATTAATTGCACCGCTTTCTAATAATACTTGTTTAAAATATGTAGGTTCAAGCTCCACTTTTGCACCATTATAATATTTTTTCAAAATATCTGCATACGCTTCTGACTGCTCCAATAAATAAAGGATCGGTAAAGAATACTTGCCATTTAGCAAGTCATTTTTTTTACCCCATGTTTTCAGGTCTTGGATATCATTTAATATTTGCTGGACTACACCAATATATGTTGAATACTCAATTACTCTTTCATCCAATTTACCTAGCGCTAGGCTAGCACCTATCGAACTGCTAAGTGCTATTAATGCACCTGATTTAGCCTCTGTCATTTTGAGATAAGAAGCTTCGTCTTTTGCGCTATTTTCTAAATCAAGATATTGTCCATTAATGCTCTTTAATGCAAATTCATTTAGCACATGCAGAGCCTGTGCTTTGTGCCGAAATGTACTTTCATGAATCAGCTTGGCTGTTAAAAAAATCATTGCCAACGCACCATTCATCGCAATAGCAGGATTATTGCACCATATATAATCCGCATCGCCATCCTGCAAATCATCTATTATATCGAAGCTCAGTACTAATAGTTCAACAGCAGCAGCAACTCGTATGATGTCTCTATCTATCTCTGGTTCTTGTAAAAATGCCTGATAATGGAATATACAAAGCTCCCCAAAAGACATAGCAGAATTACTTTTTTCATTTATATAACTTAATAAAGTTATTTTGAAACGTTCCTCTATATTTTCTAATAAGATAATTTCCTTCATTTTATCTATTATATCATTTTTATATACCAACTTTATCACCCACCTTACTTAGAGAATATAGTACCATTGTCTTAGTTGCACAGCAAGGACAGTAGAGCATAGTTCAGTATTTATTTGTATCAAATTAGAAATTAAAGATAATTTTATAACTAAAATCAATTGCATGATTCCGCAAATAAAATATGCGGAATCACGCAATTGTTTATGTGTTATGTGTAGTACTATAATGGGGTTAACTCGAGAATATAAAAAATGCTATAGCAACTAATTAGGTGGCATATTTGAAAATGAAGTTTACGAAATTTTTAACAACCATCTTATATAGCTTAGCAATTCTATTTCTAATTAACATCAACGATACGGCAAATGCTTCGGAAATTAATGAGTTTGAGTTAGATTTACTAACTGAGGATATTACTACCTATAGTATAGATGATATAAGATTAGAGCGTGTAGATTTTAGTGGATTAGCATTAACAAAAATGAACACGGGTGCAGTAACTAATCATGCAGCCAAATATGGTTATACAGGAAAGATGCCCTACACCAATTCAAACAAGATTTTATCCCTAAAAGTCAATGGCCTATTTCTAGATTTGATTTTTATTATAGTAAAAAATCAGAAACAGGAAAAGTATACCTATTATTAAAACAAAACACATTAATCGGCTATACATTAGAAAAGTCTTATTAATTGTCAGTATTGAAGGGCGTGTCCGAAAAATCCATTTTTTTTGACACCATATTGAAATAAAGGTTTGCATCGCTCCATTTTTCACCAAGCGGGAACACTGCTTTGGCCAATGTTCATCACATTTTTAAAAGAGGATTTCTCTTTTTAGTTACATCAACATTTTATCAAACATTATCGCTACTATCCAAAAGCCGGCTACGCACGGCTTTTGGAATAGCTCACTGGTCTTCTACTCTTCATCCATACATACAGGAAACCAAATGCTGCTGTTAGTCGAACAATGGTGCTAATGTTCATAGCAGTTGTCATTGTAAATGTTTCGAGTATCCAAATACCGATTTGCGGTGCGATAAAGGCGATAATCGCTAGTAAAACATTATAGCTCGTAATGCAATATGTACGATTTTCCTTTGGGGAATTTTCTAGCAATAAATTAAATAGAATTAATGTTGTACCAGAGACGAATAAACCCGATTGTACAGATACGAGTGTTAAATAGACAAGATTTGTCGATAGTGACATCGCGAATGGGGCTACCGCCATACCGAAGGCTACCCAAACGAAGACACGCATATTGCCGTATTTCTCTGACCATTTACGCCATAATGGGAAGGAAAAAATTTGCGCTAGCATATTTGCCGCACTAAACATGCTAATCCAAAATATTGTTGCCCCTGCATAGCGCACATTATAAATATTGAAAAGCCCCCATGCAATTTGCCAGCCGAAATTAAAAAGTAAAGCTACAAATAAAAAACGGACATAATTAGAGTCTTTGAAAATACCCCAATTCATAGCCTTATTTCGTTCCTTTTTCTGTACAGGCTCCCCTTCCTCATGCTTTAACAAAAAGTACACTTCTAACAAGCCAAAGCAAAAGGCGATTGAAAATAAAAGCTGATAAGCAAAGGTACTATTCGTAGCCTCTCGCATAATAATACCAATAGTTAATGTCGAAATAAGTCCTACAATTGTTAGCAGGCGATTGCGGTCACTAAAAAATTGACCACGCCTTCTATCCTCAATAATATTACCGATTAATGCCTGCCAGCCCATATTCGCCATTGTGTTTGGTATACTCATTAACGCAATCAACGCTAATAAAGCCCATGACGCAATTGCCTGCGGGATATAGGCGATAAAGATGAATGACATAAAAATAAGCCTTGCAATCAGTACGGAAAAGGCAACAAGCTTCTTTTGCTCTACCGCCTTATTCAATAAAATTGCCGCTGGAATCGTCATCAGCAATGTGACTAAAGGCGGAATAGAGCTAATTAAGCCGACCTGATAATTCGTCGCCCCTAAAATCGCCATCGAAAATATCGGAATATAATTTGCCGTTGTATTGGCAGCAAGTGTGGAAGCCATGCCATGATAAATGCTCATCTTTTCATTATATGTTTTCATCTGAACGCTACTTTCTATTATTGTTAATTTGATTATAGCGAACAAAGCATCATATACAACTATTTTTGTTTATCCCGCATTAACGGGCTGTGAGATTACCACTTCAAGACTTAAGTGAAAATACGCTAAAGAATAAGCGGGAGATCAACTGCTGGAAAAAGCCCGATTGGTTCAACTAACAATCAGTGGGGATGAGGAAAACCCCCACTGATGGAAGTTTCACTTTATTGCAAGTATGTTAAATCACTTTATACCTTGTCTTCGGCCCTCGCCCAATGCGTATAATTTGTCCGCTCTGAAGTAATTCCATAATAATTTTCCGTACTGTACCTTTACTTTTATTTAAATAATTTTCAAGGTCTTTGGAAGCAAATTCTTTATTTTGTGTTAACCAGTCAGATAAGATTTTATTATCTTCAGTAGGAGTAGAAAGGTTGTTTTTAGGAAGTGTGACGACGAATGCATTTGGTCCAACTGTCCAAAACGGTTGAATAGCACTCCCCCTATAACTCTCTTTCATGCGCTGTAAGCCTGTGCCATAACTTTCAATCCATTTTAATCGGTAAAGGACATTTGCTAGTTTCGGGTTACGACTTTGTGAGATACCTAATTCAATATCTTCTAGCGTTAATCCTTTAACTAGACCACCAACAGAAACAAGCTCCAATCGATCTTGGAATAGGTGAATAAGTATGCTACCACTAAAGCTATAATCGCGATGAGTAACCGCATTAATTAACGCTTCACGTAATGCATAACTCGGATAGCTTTCCGTTTCAATTCGTTTAAGCCCCTCGAAATATGCGTGCTTTGCATTATTTAACGATAAATATTCATAAGCTGCCTCTACTTGGGCTAAAATAGAGCCAGTAAATTCTCTGCGGTCTTGAAATTCAAGTTTATCGTTTCCTAAATAACGAGCACATTTGATTGTATGCTCACATTGATCCGAGAAAAGTAATCCTAAGTTTGTGTAATAGCCATCGTCTGTTATAAGACCAAGCGTACGCATTTGCTCTGGACCGAACTTTATGTTTTGCTCATTAAAAACAGCTCCAGCTTCTGTAAAT
Organism: Metasolibacillus fluoroglycofenilyticus; assembly: GCF_003049645.1. Taxonomy (GTDB): domain Bacteria; phylum Bacillota; class Bacilli; order Bacillales_A; family Planococcaceae; genus Metasolibacillus; species Metasolibacillus fluoroglycofenilyticus. The sequence goes on along the minus strand of NZ_PYWK01000006.1, from coordinate 26,095 downwards.
GTCAGCTCTTGCTGTATGCTTCGCATCGTTTCATAATTTATCCCGTCAGATTCAATAATCATTTGACGGATGTTTTCTTCGGAAGCATTTGTAACGGAAGTACCGTATCGAATAAAGACGCCGGATGGTTTCATGCCCTTTGCTTTTAAATGATATGGGCGACGAGCTCCCCTTGCAATGCTGATTTTTACAACTTCTTTATCCTCTAACTCAATAATTTCTAAAAAAGTGTGCACTAAAATGTCTGGCTGAATACCATCGTGCAGCATACTAGTAATAGATTCAAGCACTTTATCAGCATTGTCAAGACCGATAATAGTGCCATCATCATCGACCCCAATGTAAAGTTCGCCACCTTGTGTATTTGCAAAAGCAATGATTTCTCGCTTGATAGCATCCGTTAATTCCCGTTTAAATTCCAATGTCAGTGATTCTTTCAAATTCATTACACTCACTCCATCGATTATTTTATAAATCAATAGTAATCGATTATAATCGATTAATCAATTGATAAGTAATGCTGAAATAATAAACATCAAGGCTTATAAAATCGAAGGGAATGAAAAATTATTATTTAATAATGAAACTACTATTGTTTCCGAATTGATTTCTGGCATGTTAGAGGTAACCTCGATAGATGAAAAAAATACCTTTGGACTCTAATAGTTCCTCAATTGCACTTTAAAATCAGCATCTTATGGTGGTTCTTATGTTTCAGATGTTAGATATAGATTATTTACAGATGGAACTGCAGAGGCTATTATGATTGGGCAAAATTTCGATGTATATGCTACTATGTATTCTTATTTTATTTGCGATTATTTTAATTGTTGAGCTACTTATGACTGTACTTAAAATAAAAACAACAAAATTACAGCGTAGTCTTTCTTATGGAGTTATGGCGATGCTAGCTTTTATTGCTAACCAATTTATAGCTCCTGATTATAAAAGTTTCACAAAAGTCTTATCTGTATCTTTTTTAGCTGTTGCATTTGTATTTTTGTTTAAGAAAAATGAGGATAAATAGCGGATACATCAGTTATAAAAAGCTAGTTTGGAGAGCATTTTATTTGGATAGCTCAAACGACAAAAGCTGTAAAGAAAGTAGTTGTACTACTTCCTTTACAGCTTTTAGTCATTAATCAAACAATGTACTTACTGATTTATTTTCATAAACACGAGAGATTGCATCTGCCATTAATTTCGCAACAGAAAGCTCTTTAATTTTTGGCGATTTCTTTTCTTCTTGTAATTGAATTGTATTTGTGACAACCAGCTCTTTAATTGCTGAGTTTTCAATACGCTCAATTGCTGGTCCAGATAGTACTGGGTGTGAACAACAAGCATATACTTCTTTCGCGCCTGACTCAATCAATGCATTAGCCCCAATTGTAATTGTACCTGCTGTATCAATAATATCATCAATTAAAATACAAATTTTACCTTCAACATTACCTACGATATTCATTACTTCAGCAACATTTGGCTTTGGACGGCGTTTGTCGATAATGGCAATCGGTGCCTTTAAGCGCTCTGCCATTTTACGTGCTCGTGTTACACCACCATGGTCAGGAGAAACGATTACTAAATCCTCTTGGTTAAAGCCTTTTGAACCGAAGTAATCAGCAAGAATCGGTACTGCCACTAAGTGGTCAATTAAAATATCGAAGAAGCCTTGAATTTGTGGTGCATGTAAATCTAATACAATTACACGTGTTGCACCAGCAGTTTCTAATAGGTTCGCCACTAATTTTGCTGTAATTGGCTCACGAGCTTTTGCTTTACGGTCTTGTCGAGCATAGCCATAGTAAGGGATTACAACATTGACAGTACGAGCAGAAGCGCGCTTCACTGCGTCAATCATAATTAAAAGCTCCATTAAATGCTCATTTACAGGTGCGGAAGTTGACTGCACAATGAATACATCGCAACCACGAATACTTTCTTCAATGCTAATTTGAATTTCTCCATCACTGAAATGTTTTACAGATGATTTACCTAAATCTATGCCCATTTCTTGTGCAATTTCCTGTGCAAGTGGGTTATTTGAATTTAGTGAGAAAAGTTTTAGTTTTGAGTCAGCGTAATGATATGGCATGATGCCCTCCTGAATTTATATTATTTTAATTTATTCATATAGCCTAATTTATTTTCCTGTCTTGCACGTGCGATTGCTAGTGCATCCTCAGGAACCTCTTTCGTAATCGTAGAGCCTGCGGCGATAAATGCATTTTTACGCACAGTTACCGGTGCAACTAAATTCGTGTTACATCCTACGAATACATTGTCTTCAATAATTGTTTTATGCTTATTTTTACCATCATAATTGACAGTAATGGAGCCACAACCAATATTCACATTTTTGCCGATTTCGGCATCGCCGATATAGCTTAAATGTGATACTTTAGAATCTTCATTTATTTGGCTTTTCTTCACTTCAACAAAGTTGCCAATTTTCACATGATTACCGAGTGTGGACTCAGGTCGAATATGTGCGAATGGACCAATCGCTACCGCATCACCAATTGCACTACTTTTTACAACAGAGCTATGGATAGACGTGTCGTTACCAATTTGACTGTCTATAATATGGCTATTGGGACCAATTTCACAATCCGCACCTATAATTGTTTTTCCTTCAATCATCGTACCTGGTAGGATTACTGTGTCACTACCGATAATTGCATCCACGCTAATATGTGTCGTGGCAGGATTAATGATTGTTACACCATTGCGCATATGACGTTCATTGATACGTGCACGCATCAAATCCTCCGCCTGTGATAAAGCGAAGCGATCGTTAATACCTAGCGTTTCATTGAAATCCTTCGTCACATAAGCAGATACGATTTCCTCTTGCTTTTGTAAAATTTCAATCACATCAGGTAAATAATATTCACCTTGCGCATTATTATTGTTTACAAGCTTTAATGCTTCAAATAATAGCTTATTATCAAAGCAATACGTACCTGTATTAATTTCTTTAACAGAGTGCTGCTCTGGTGTCGCATCCTTATGCTCTACAATTTGCGCTACTTGCCCGCCCTCGTTACGAATAATGCGACCGTAACCTGTTGGGTCCTCTGCAATCGCTGTCAAAATTGTAGCCTTAGCATTTTGCTCACGATGGAAATCAACTAATGCTTTCATCGTTTCTGGTCTAATTAACGGCGTATCACCACATACAACAAGCGTTATCCCTTCAAGGTCACCTAAAATGCCCTCTGCTTGCTGAACCGCATGTGCCGTCCCTAGTTGCTCAGCCTGTAGCACGTATTCACTTTTATCGCCTAATTGCTCTTGTACCTTATCAGCACCATGACCAACCACTGTCACGATACGATTTACATCTAGTGTTTCAATATGATTGATGACATGCTCTACCATTGGTTTTCCACAAACAGGATGTAGTACTTTATATAATTTGGACTTCATACGTGTTCCTTGACCTGCAGCCAAAACGATTGCAAAAATATTTGTCATATAAGTCCCCCAGTTTAACTCTAAGTCTCATACTTGACTATATAGTAAATCACCGTGTTTTTCAAGGTATTGTGACTTGACAAAACTATGACATTGGGATGTCTAAAAAACATGATAACGTACCAATTTTTGGGCATTTCATTTGTTTTTCATTAAAATATGACCGTTTGGAGTTGTAAACATTGAATTTAAAGCCTTTCTCTTTAATTTTATCCCGCATTAAAGGGCTGTAAGATTCCCACTTCAAGAATTAAGTGAAAATATGCTAAGTGTAAGTGGGAAATCAACTGCCCGTAAAAGCCTGATTGATTCAACTAACAACCAATGGAGGATGAGGAAAACCTCCACTGATTGAAGTTTCACTTTATATTCAATAGGAAAAAAATCAGCTTTTTGTTGTCATTTCTTTTAGCTAATCTCAACCATGTACTTTTTGATAAAAATAAGAAGGCTGTAAAGAAGTTTTAACTTCCTCACAGCCCGACTATTTTTGTTTATATAGCCTTCTATGCATTTGCCTGTTCTAACTCTAGCTCTTCATCCTCACTTGACGCATGATATGCAGCTAATACGCTTTCTTGAATTTTGTTGCGCGTAGTCGATTTAATTGGATGTGCAATATCACGGAACTCGCCATCTGGAGTACGCTTGCTTGGCATTGCTACAAATAGACCTGTATTGCCATCTATTACGCGAATATCATGTACAACAAATTCATCGTCTAGTGTGATGGAAGCGATAGCACGCATACGCCCTTCTAATTGTACACGTCGCAATCTTACATCTGTTACTTCCATTCTTTCACCCCCTCAATCTAAGATGCCTATGTTGAAATATAATATTCTTCTCATAGAATATTAATTCCTCCTCTAATATTACTAAATTTTTAAAATAGTTCAAATATTATAAAAATTTATTCTTAAATTTTGTAATAAGTGAGCGAAAAACGCACTAAACGATGTTTTTTTATCTTCCTAATAGTTAATATTTTATTAAAGTCTTAAAAAAAGAGTTGTCCAAAAGCTGCATACTAGCCTGCTTTCGAACAACCCTAATTCATTCGCTTATTTCACTAATGCGATTACTTCAATTTCTACCTTCACATCGCGTGGTAGGCGAGCTACCTCAACTGTTGAGCGTGCTGGCTTATGCTCTCCAAAATGAGCAGCATATGCTTCATTCAATGCTCCAAACTCATCCATATCTTTAATAAATACTGTTGTTTTCACCACTTGGTCTAGTGAAGAGCCTGCTGCTGCAAGAACGGCTTTTAAATTTTCGAATACTTGATTCGTTTGCTCAACGATATCACCATCTACAAGTTCCCCTGAAGCTGTTAATGGAATCTGACCTGATGAATAAAACATATTGTTGACAATCATGCCTTGCGCATATGGTCCAATTGCTGCTGGTGCTTTTGTTGTTGATACTGCCTTCATTTAGAATCTCCCCTTTTGAAAATAATTGCCCTCGCTAAGTTCAATAATACGATCCTTCTCATTTACTTCATGAAGTTTAACTAAAGAATAGTAATCATCCACTAATCTTTCATCCGCATGCTCTGCTTCAACTAATACAGCGATACCTGCTAGTTCACATTCGAATTCCTCTAGCAAGCTTTTCATTCCATTAACTGTACCGCCTACCTTCATAAAATCATCGGTAATTAGCACACGTTGTCCACTTCTCATGCTACGTTTAGATAAAACCATCGTTTGAATACGACGCGAAGAGCCTGATACATAATTAATGCTCACTGTTGAGCCTTCAGTTACTTTGCTATCTCGACGAACGACAACAACAGGCACATTCAAATGGCGTGCTATTGCATGTGCTATAGAAATACCCTTTGTCGCTACTGTCATAATAACATCGATTTGTTGCCCTGCAAAGGCGCTCGCAAATACCTTACCAATGCGATTCATAAAATCTGGATTACCAAGTAAATCCGTCATAAACAAATAGCCGCCTGGCAATAATCGATCTGATTGCCCCAATTGAGTAATCAACTCCTGAGTAATCTCCTTCACTTCCTGCTCAGACATTTTCGGAATATATTTTACCCCGCCCGCTGCGCCAGGAACTGTTATTAAGAGTCCGATACCCTTCTCCTCAAACGTTTCCTTTACAATCGTTAAATCCTCACTAATGGAGGACTTGGCCGACTGATACAAATCCGAAAAGTAAGTGAGGGGGATTAATTGATGGGGATGCTCAAGCAGGTAATATGTCATATCAACAAGTCGTTCACTACGCTTCCATTTCATAGTATGTCCCTCTCCTATCAATTGCACTCTAGCTAGCTCTTTTCAAGCTGACTAGAGAAAGTTAACACGAATATTTTATACGTAAGTTAACATAAATGTACGCATTTACGCAAGTGGATTCCTTTCACCAAGTAAACGAACTGTGTACACCTCGTCACAAAAACCTCGTAACCCATTATATATTCTTGCTGTACGTGCCTCATTATCTACTAATCCAAAAACAGTCGGCCCACTACCACTCATAAGCACTGCATCAGCGCCTAGGCGCTGCATATGCTCCTTAATCATCGCAACTTCAGGATGGAGCTTTAGCGTCACACTTTCTAATACATTACTAAGAGATGCGCATAATGCTGCATAATCTTTCCTATCAATCGCTTTTATTGCCCTTGCTGTATTCGGATGCTCTACATCATCTAATTTTAAACCTCCATAGACATCTGCAGTTGAGACGCCAATCTTAGGTTTAGCTAACACAATCCAGCAATTCGGTGGTGCTGGCAGCTCCTCAATTTTTTCCCCACGTCCTGTTGCCCGAGCGGTTCCTCCAAATACGCAGAACGGCACATCCGAGCCAATTTGTGCGCCAAGCTCCGCTAACTCATCTATTGTTAAATTTAAGCTCCAAAGCTCATTTAATCCTCGAAGTGTTGCTGCGGCGTCGCTACTGCCTCCCGCTAAGCCTGCCGCGATAGGAATTTCCTTATCAATCGTAATTGATACACCTTCTTTAATCTTATATGTATCTTTAAGTAGCTTCGCCGCTTGATAAGCAAAATTACGCTCATCATTCGGTACAAAACGATTTGCTGAGGTAATCTTTATTAAGCCATCTTGACGTATTTCTAGACCGATTCTATCTGATAAATCAATCGTTGTCATAATCATATCAACCTCATGATAATGATCAGGTCTTTTATATAGTACATCTAGAGTTAAGTTAATTTTAGCTGGCGCTTTAACATAAAGCATGTTTGAATCCCTCCCTAATAGAGCTCTCTCATATAATAAGTATTTATATTTTATCATATTCATTGTACGGAACACGAAATAGGAATAGTTCGAAAATAAAAAAATTACTACCTAATAAAGTAAAACTTCAATCAGTGGAGGTTTCCTCATTCTCCACTGATTGTTAGTTGAACCTATCGGGCTTTTACAGGCAGTTAATCTCCCACTTATCTTTAAGCCGATTTTCACTTAAGTCTTGAAGTGAGATGATTACTGCCCGTTGATGCGGGATAAAATTGATTTTTTACTCTTTCATCTTCAATTCAAATAAAGGTGCTAGTTTCACTGTTTTCAGCCTTGTTTTTTAAGGAATCACATTTTTAAACAAAAACAGGATTGTATGAAAAGGCAATCCGCCTTGCTTAAACAATAAAAATTCGATTTTCCATTATTCACTTTCATTCAGAAGAATATCCCCTAATTTTTGTTTTTCATCTTTTCAAAGAACCTTCTTGCCACTCTAGCTGAGTGAGCTTTTTGAAGTAACACCAACAAAAGCGTCCAAAATGCCGGCAACTGCACGGCTTTTTGGACGCTCCTCTTTCCTTTGCCAACTTTCCTATATGATCGGTTTACTTAAGTTAAAACTATCGCTACTTTGTGTCTGTAGCTTGTTGCTCAGCAAGAAGCTTTTCTGCTTTCTCAATCGCATGTTTAACCATATTCCCTGCATCACGGGTAGTAATACCACCCCAGCCTTCACGTTCTACTACATCATAAAATCCAAGTTCTTTTGCAATCTCTTCCTTCAGACGATTCGACATGATGCCTTTTCGTGCCATGCAGATGACCTCCCTTTCTAAAGTTCAGTTGGCTCCATTAGTATGCTTAAATTCATTTTCTTTATACAGCTAATTCATAAAACAAAAAAACACTCAAAAATTTGAGTGTCCTTTTACATAGTGAACTACCCTCCACTTATTTGACCTTACAAGTCTAATTAAAGTGGGGGTTTCTCGATTTATCGTTGCTGTTACTAACCAACGATAAGTGCCCGAGCAAACCCTCTTGTTCCAAGAGTTTTTGTTTCTATATTATAGCGTGGGCTTCGGCTATCGCCAATTCACTCATGTTCCTTGAGAATAGGAGACTTCTTTTGGAAACCCGTTAAAAAGTATCGGTAATTATTTACCAACTGCTATTGCATCATCTAAAAATGTAATTTCTACTGATTCTGTTAAAATATCTGTGTAGCTGTAAGAAACGCGTTTACACGCATTATCTTTTTCATCGAGCTCTACTACGAATACTGCGCGATGTGTTTCACTTAATATACCTGCACATTCAACCGTTTTTTTGCGGCTACCGTTTGCTTTTATTTGCAAACGCTTGCCTAAATGACCATCTAGAGCCTTTTTAATATTGGCAATTGTTTTTGGCATTTCGCATACACCTCACTATTTATTAGTGTATCACGTTTTATAAACAATGTCAAAAGATATATATTTTATCACCATACAATAATTTTAGTCAACTTTTTTCTTATAAAAAAATTATTTTTTTTAATTCTTGTCTTAAGTTAGCCAAATTATTGGCGTTTTGCGAAATTTGGATAAAGTGCATCCGCTAATTTACCGAATTCTTGAATTGTTAAAGTTTCTCCACGACGTGTTGGCTCAATTTCGCATTTTATTAATGCCGCTAAAATATCCTCTTTCTTTTGCTTACCATTTGGCAGTCCAGCCTGCAAATTATTCAAAATTGTTTTACGACGTTGCACAAATGATGCGCGTGTCACCTCAAATAAAAATTCTTCGTCAATAACCGCTACTGGTGGCTTATCATGCTTAATTAATCGAATAACTGCTGATTCGACATTTGGCTGTGGCATAAACACCGTTTTAGGTACAATCATTGCTACTTCGGCTGTCACAAAATATTGAATCGCAATAGAAAGTGAACCGTATTCCTTCGTGCCAGGCTTTGCAGTAATGCGATCCGCCACTTCCTTTTGCATCATAACAACAAAACCACGAATCGGTAGTTTGTCATGTAGAAGCTTTAATAAAATTGGTGTCGTCACATAATATGGCAAGTTGGCAACAACCATAATATCCTGAACATCAGGCATTTCCTTTGCGATTACTTGTGCTACATCTGCCTTTAAAATATCTGAATGAACAATTGTAACATTGTCATAGGGACTTAACGTATCTTCTAGCACTGGCAATAAGCGCTGGTCAATTTCAAACGACACAACTTTTTTAGCCTCGCGTGCCAAATGCTCGGTTAAAGCACCGATTCCCGGACCGACCTCGATTGCACCGCTGTTTTCTGTTAGCTTTGCATGACTTACAATATTTCGCAAAATATTTGGATCAATTAAAAAGTTTTGACCCAAGCTTTTCTTAAATGAAAATCCGTACTTTTCCAAAATTTCTTTCGTGCGAATAGGTGTTGCAATATCTTTATGCATTTTGTTCCTCCTGATCTAACTGTGCAATTGCTTGGGCAAATTGTGCCGGTGTAATTTGAAACATTTTCAAGCGCTTATGCAACTGCTTACCATTTGTCATACCAATATTTAATATTTCTCCTAGTCGATTGCGACGTGGCTTTGATTGTGGATGTCCGATAAGGTGCGCTAGCATTAAATCCTCAAGGGTTATTTCCTCCATATTCGTTTGCTCATTCGGTGTATAAACATCCTCAAGTGCTTGACGAATATCTGCATCACTGGCATGCTCGATGCCAAGACCTTTACCATTTTTAGCAATTGTTTTATTTTTCGCTAAAAATGCATGCTTTACATTCGGTATACGCTCCTCAATAATTGCACGTATACGGCGTCCTGGATAGTCTGGGTCTGTAAATACAATGACCCCACGCTTCTCGTTTGCATGCTCAATGCGACACAATATTTCCTCGTTGATGGCTGAGCCATTCGTTTCAATTGTGTCCGCACCGACAGCTCGTTTAATCGCTGTTGTATCATCCTTACCTTCTACAACGATAATTTCTTTTATATCCAAAAGCTGCTCCTCTTTTCTGCTGAATTTAGATAAAGTGAAACTTCAATCAGTGGCTTTTCTTCAGCACCCACTGATTGTTAGTTGAACCTATCGGGCTTTTACAGGCAGTTAATCTCCACCTACCCTTAAGCCGATTCTCATTCAATTCTTTAAATGGGCATCTTACTGCCCGTTAATGCGGGGTAAATGATAGAGCCATTTTATCATAATTTTCTCCAATACACTCTTCAGAAAACACTTCTTACTATAGAGAAAACATAGTAGCCCTTATAGCGAAGTAAAGGGGTGTAAGGAAAGTCAAAATTTTCCTTACACCCCCTATGAACATTTTGGTATTGCTTTAGTTTTCGTTCGCTAGTATATCAATTACAAATGCATTCATTATCTCTCGCCACTTCTAGAAAAGAGACTGCCGTACCTGTCCGCTTCACTTTCGATACAAACATGTGCTCCGCGGTTACTCGTCGCAGAAAACATTGCCGAAGGAAGTTAAACATGTAGAAATGAAGCTGCCTGAAAAATCATAGTGAGACAGCTCTTTTGTGCAGTGTGAAGTAGCATTGAATACAACTACTACAAAAGCACATTTTTTGGAAGTTTGCGTCATTTAAACAGCACGAAATAAATGAGCAAAAAAATTAGCTCATTAACTATATATTTAATTTAATACTTTAATACGTACTTGCTTACGTCCCCAGCTATATGCTTGTTGCTTTGTTTGCACAAGAATATCAATTTTATTGCCTTTAATTGCACCGCCAGTGTCACCAGCAATTGCATAGCCGTAGCCTTCAACCCATACTTTTGTTCCTAAAGGAATGACACGTGGGTCTACAGCAATCAATTTTAATCCAGGGTCGCTACGCAGGTTAATGCCTGCAGCCGAAATGCCAGAACAGCCATTACAGTATGGTGTATATGCAGTCGCTGTTACATAAAACTCTGTGCCGCCAGCAGGTGCTGCTGAATTACTACGAGAAACACTCGCAGTGACAACCTTTGTCCCTACGGCTACAACTTTTGTTGTCGGCTTCTTTGTTACATTTTCAGATTTCAATGTTTTTTCGACAACTTTACCATTTTCCTTTACTACTTCGTAAGTGCGCTCTACTTTCCCCGCGACACCTTCTGTTACAACTTTTTCTTTGCCTTTTAGCAATGAAGAATCGTTTTTCTTTTCGACTGCGAAATCAACGGATTCTTCCACTACATCGGTAACTTTTTCTACGCGAACAACTACGATTTTCTCTGCTGGAGTGATAACGTCCTCCAGTTTATTCTCGACACGATCAAATTCACCTAATTGAATTTCTTGTTGTTTTAAAAAGTTAGCGACCGTAGTCGAAGTGGACCAAACTTGTCTCTCTTCTAAACCATCGACAAGCGTTAACTGAAACGCCTTTTGAATATCGATTTTGTTATCTGCCTCTATTTCAGTAGTCAAGCTTTGTGATATTTTATCGTGCTCTGTTACTTCGATATTTGCTTCTTCCAAAATGTTCTTCACTATTTTTTCAGTTGTCCATACACTTGACTCTTCTCCGTCAACTGAAACGATTACTTCTTTTGCCTGTTCCCATTCAATCGTCATTCCACTAACGATTTTGGTATCTAATGAGGGTGATACTTTATCATATTGTGATACGTTAATGTCGCGTGCCTCTAAAAGCTCGCCGACCGTTTTTGCGTGTGTTGCTACTTTTTGCTCTTCCCCATCCGCCATAATAATGACAGGTGATTTCGTTCCTTGGAAAAGAACGAATGAAATTACAGCTGCAAACAAGACAAACGATAATATTTTTGCTCTTGTTTCCTTGCTCCTCAATGATCCTAAGAACTGGCTTTTCATGGAATTATTTGACATGAAAATACGCCTCCTTGATACTCGCTGAATTATACGGACTTGATTTCATGCTGTCAACTATAAAGTTTTTTATCCGCTAAAAAACACTTAAAAAAAAGTGCTTTAAACGCAGTATTGGAGGCATATTCACAATTTAAACATCTAATTTTAAAAAACGTATTGCATTAGCCGTCGTTGCATTAGCAACTTCTTCCAAAGGGAGCTCTTTTTGTCTTGCTATTTCTTCAGCTACCAATGGCACATAAGAAGGTTCATTTCTTTTCCCTCTGTATGGGTGCGGCGCTAAATACGGTGCGTCTGTTTCGATTAATAGATGTTCTAAAGGTATTTCCTTTGCGACTTCCTTTGGCTGGCGCGCATTTTTGAATGTCACAGGTCCTCCTAAGCTAATCATGAAATTCATATTGATACATTCACGCGCAGTTTCCACGCTGCCTCCAAAGCAGTGCATAATGCCACCAACAGTAGCAGCATTTTCTTCGCGCAAAATACGAACAACATCTCCTGTTGCATCGCGGTTATGAATGATGATTGGTAAATCTAATTTTTGTGCTAGCTTAATTTGCTTACGGAACCAAAACTCTTGTACATCCTTTGGTGACTTGTCCCAATAATAATCAAGTCCCGTTTCACCAATACCAACTACTTTAGGATGTGCTGCAAGCTCTTCAATCCATTCTAAATCCTTCTCTGTGCAATCTATGGCATCAACAGGATGCCAGCCAATGACCGCATAAATAAAATCGTATTTATCTACTAAGGTCATTGCCCGTTCAATTGTTTTGCGGTCGAATCCAATAACCACCATTTTTTCAACATTTACTGCTAGAGCACGGTCAATTACTTGCTGTAAATCCCCATCATATTGATTTGCATTTAAGTGTACATGTGTGTCTATAAAAGTTACCATCTTTCATTACTCCTGACGTATATTTTATTGGATTGAATTATTTCTTAGTTTTCAGAATTATTACGTTTATATTACAAAAACCTTATCTTTTATGACATTATATGTGTATAGAATTTTTATTTAGTCCTATATAACTACTTTTAATACTTTTTTTGCATTTTTTAATTATGCTAATATAATTTAATCCATATTCTACTTTTCAATAAAAAGAGCCTGTGGTAAACAATTTTTCCAACAGGCCCCTCATACATTATTTTACTTTTGCACCGTTTTCAAGTTTTGAATCAACTGTAGCTAATGTTAACACTCCATCATGCGAGCCGGCTAAAATCATCCCTTGTGACAATTCTCCGCGTAGCTTCACTGGTTTTAAATTTGCGACAACAATCACCTTTTGACCTACCAACTGCTCAGGTGTATAATGCTCCGCAATGCCTGAAACAACTTGACGTTTTTCGTATCCTAAATCAACTTGTAGCTTCAATAATTTATTTGCTTTTGGCACAGGCTCACAAGCAGTCACTGTAGCAACGCGTAAATCAATCTTCATAAAGTCATCAATAGAAATTTCTGCAACCTCTCCAGCCTCCGGATTTTTTGGTTGCTCCTGTGGTGTTTGAACTGAGCTTTGCATTTGCTCACGAATATAATTAATTTCCACTTCATTTTCCAAACGCGGGAAAATAGGTGTTCCTTTTTCTGCCACTTTAACGTTTGGCGCAATAACATTGCCGAATGTTTCAATTGTATCCCATGCTAATAATTTATCATCTAACCCTAGCTGCTCAAAAATGCGTGCTGGCGTTTGTGTCATAAACGGCTGTAGCATAACCGCAATATGGCGCAAGCTTTCTGCTAAATTCGCCATAACCGATGCCAATTTTGGTCGATCTGCTTCCTCTTTCGCTAATACCCAAGGAGCTGTTTCATCAATATACTTATTTGTGCGAGAAACAAGCGACCATAACTCTGCCAATACGACACTAAATTGCATTTTCTCCATACTTTCTTCATATTTAATACGCGTTTCGTTTGCATGTGCTTTTAGCGCTTCATCAAACTCCGTTGATTGTAAATTATTAGTCGGGATAATGCCATCAAAATATTTATTCATCATGGATACAGTTCGGTTTAATAAATTCCCTAAATCATTCGCTAAATCAAAGTTTGTACGCTCTACAAATGATTCTGGAGAAAATACGCCATCCGATCCAAATGGTAGCTCGCGCAATAAGAAGTAGCGCGCTGCATCTAATCCATAACGCTCTACAAGCATTTCAGGATATACGACATTTCCTTTTGATTTCGACATTTTTCCATCTTTCATCATAATAAAGCCATGTGCAAATACTTTTTTCGGTAGTGGCAAATCAAGTGCCATTAAGAAAATTGGCCAATAAATTGTATGGAAACGTACAATGTCCTTTCCTACAACATGGACATCTGCTGGCCAATACTTATTAAATAGTTCCTCATTATCAGAGCCGTAGCCTAATGCCGTAATATAGTTTGAAAGTGCATCTACCCATACATAAATAACATGCTTAGGATCACCGGGTACTTTAATTCCCCAGTCGAATGATGTACGTGAAACCGATAAATCCTCTAATCCCGGTTTAATGAAGTTATTAATCATTTCATTTTTACGTGATTCCGGCTCAATAAATTCTACATTATTTTCATAGTATTCCAATAGTCGACTCGCGTATTTCTTCATATTAAAGAAATATGATTCCTCTTTTACCGTTTGTACATCACGTCCACAATCAGGACATTTACCATCTACAAGCTGCATTTCTGTATAGTATGACTCACACGGCACACAATATAAGCCCTCATACTCGCCTTTATAAATATCACCATTCTCTAAAAACTTTTTAAAGATGATTTCAACGCTTTGTTTATGGCGCTCCTGCGTTGTTTGAATGAAATCGTCATATGAAATATCCATCAACGCCCAAAGCTTTTTCGCTGCGTCCGCAATTTCATTTACATAATCTTGTGGATTTTTGCCAGCCTCCGCTGCCTTCTCTTGAATTTTCTGTCCATGCTCGTCCATACCTGTTAAAAGACGTACATCATAGCCGCGCAGTCGTTTATAACGTGCCATCGTATCTGATGCAACTGTCGTATACGCTGTACCAATATGGAATTTTCCACTCGGATAATAGATAGGGGTTGTTATATAAAATGTCTGTTTTTCGTTCACGTAAAGTGCCTCCAATTACTTTGCAATATAATATCTATTCTATCGAAGTACGAATTTCGTTTCAATGATAGAATATTACAGCCTTAACAGGGTGTCAGTTTTTTCTAACAAGGAAATTCCCTCGAAATCCGGGACGTCCATTGAAAGAAGTTAAATAAATCGACAAAATATGTCGAATTTTGTAGAATAACGCCGATAAATAAATAGATGCTTTTTCTTATTATATCCTAATTTCTCTCAATAAACCGCCATTTTAACTTACTTTTTAACAAATCATTTATAAAGTAACTTTTTTTTCAAACTAATTTATTGACGATTATGTAATTACTTGGTATGATTCATGGTAGACAAGCAATTCATGTCGAATTTTGTAGAATTGTTATACAATTTATTTTAAGGAGGAATTATATTATGAAATCAACTGGTATTGTTCGTAAAGTCGATGAATTAGGACGTGTAGTAATTCCGATTGAATTACGCCGCACATTAGGTATTGCTGAAAAAGATGCTTTAGAAATTTATGTAGATGACGACAAAATCATCTTAAAGAAATACATGCCAAATATGACATGTGCTGTAACTGGTGAAGTATCTGACGATAACCTACGTCTTGTAGGTGGTAAATTAATTTTAAGCCCAGAAGGTGCTGAATTATTAATTAAAGAAATCGAAGCAGGCTTAAAAAAATAAAATTATAGAAAAGGCTGTCTGATAAGTGTGCTCCTATACGCCACTTATCAGACAGCCTTTTTTAACAATATCCATTATGCCCCTCGGCCAACTCTAATCTGGATTTTTTGGGAATCCCCTCAAAATTTATGATACCCTCCGCAAGTCTAGCTAATGCGATGTTCCTATACATATCGAGTTCTTGGATTTCCCCTCTCTGTACCTGTCCCCCTGCTCTCAGTACAAAAATAATGTGCTCCGGCGATTACTCGTCACAAACAGGATGTTAAGCATTCGTTCATTTATGATATGCCTGATATACATCTCGCTTTGGTAAATTGCGTTGTTTCGCAACTTCTTTAATAGCATCCTTCGAAGATATATCCATTTCTTCAATTATATATTCTACATGCTCTTCAATTGTCATGTTTGTCCAAAATGCTTGCTCATCCTCTGATGGGACCTCTTGGTTACCTTCCAGCACAACGCAAAATTCTCCCCGAATTTCACTGTTCATCGCCCACTCTACTGCCTCATTCACATTACCGCGCAAAAACTCTTCAAATTTCTTTGTTAATTCACGGGCTAATGTAATTTGACGATTGCCGATTACAAGCTCAATATCCTTCAAAGTATCTTTTAAGCGATGCGGCGCTTCATAAAAAATAATTGTTTCTTGGCGCTTTTTTAAGCTTTCAAGCTGTAAGCGGCGCTCCTTTTTATGTCGATTTAGAAAACCAAAAAAATAAAACGGCTGTGCTGTAATACCTGAAGCAATTAATGCCGTCAATGCAGCATTCGCTCCAGGTAACGGCACAACAGCAAAATCCTCTGCGATTGCCTTCATGGCAATATCTGCACCGGGGTCTGAAATACAGGGTAATCCCGCATCGCTAACAAGTGCAACGGATTTCCCTTCACGCAAATAGTGCAAAAGCTTTTCTCCACCCGCTTCTATATTATGTTCATGATAGCTGACGAGTGGTGTTGTAATATCGAAATAATGACAAAGTTTTTTCGTATTACGCGTATCTTCAGCAGCAATAATATCAACCTCTTTTAATATACGTAATGCACGCATCGTTATATCCTCTAAATTGCCGATTGGTGTCGCGACCAAATAAAGGCAAGCACTGGCTTCATGCTGGCTACTTTTTTGTGATTTCATGCTCATTCCTCCCTATGTAATCTTCCTTTTTTTCACGTGTTAGCTGTTTAAATGCATATTCTTGCTGCATTGCCTCCCGTTTCGTAGTGAATTCCTCAAAATAGACGCATGTGACAGGTAATCTTGCTCTCGTATATTTTGCACCTTTACCAGCATTATGGACAGCAACCCGCCGTTCTAAATTATTCGTATAACCCGCATATAAAGACCCGTCCTTACATTGTAAAACATAAAAATAATGCTTAGCCACGCTCTCCATATAAAAGTTCACTCACTTCTGCTGTATAGTTGTTATCATCATCATACACATAAAGGGGTGGTAAGATTTTCAAGTCTGGTTTACCATCTTTAATTCCTTCTATTAATAGTGTATTCGCTTCCTTGCCAGCTTTCGGATAAACGAGGCGAATGCGCTTTGGTTCTAACCGATGTGCTCTCATAGCTGTAATAATATCAAGCAAACGACCTGGTCGATGTACAAAAGCGGCTTTCCCGCCTTGCTTTAACAAACGACTTGCAGCAATGACAGCTTCCTCTAATGTTAAGTGAATTTCGTGACGTGCAATTGCATGATGCTCACTTATATTTTTGTCGCTCATCTCATGTGCTAAAAAATATGGAGGATTACATGTTACTGCATCATATTTTTCAACACCCAATTGATTAGCAGCTTCCTTTACATCCCCCAACGTCATTGTAATCTGCTGGTTAAGTCCATTATAATCAACACTCCGACAAGCCATATCGTATAATCTAGGCTGCAACTCTACTCCTGTAATCTGTGCCTTTGTTCGTGCACTTAAAAATAATGGAATAGCCCCATTACCTGAGCATAAATCAACAATATGTCCTTTGTTTTTTGGGACATTCACAAAACGTGATAACAATACAGCGTCTAAAGAAAACGAAAATACAGAGGGGCTTTGAATGATACGTAAATCCTCTGCTAATAAATAATCTAAACGCTCATCATCTCGTAGCCACTGTTCCATTTCTAATATTTCCTCCTTTATGATGAAGCACCAAAAGAGAGGGGCTGGTGGAATAGCAAATGTTCATCTGCCTTCCCCCAGCCCTTCCATTATCAATTACGCCTCAGCTTAATTGCGTTCAAATTTTTCAAGCTGTTTGGTGGATATTAACCTAAAACCGTCACGTCCTGTGACAACGGTTAACTGACCTGCATCACACACAAGACTCCCTTCAAAATCTGTGACATCCGCCGAATGCTTTAAACCAACACGATATTGGCCACTCAGTCGTTATCTTAGTATGCATTTGTTTTAGACTGAGTTCCTCTTTATCAGCGAGTGTTTGGACATCGGCTGAAACTGGCTTAATACTTGCATCCATCTCTCTACCTATAGAGGTGGAGACTTCTGCCGAAACAAGTTAAAAAATATTTACAATACGATTATCATTGCTGACGCGATGATTAGGTTTTTAACAAAGTCGAGCTGTCCAGAAAGAAACTCTTTTCTAGACAGCCCTCTTTTAACTATGTTGTTTTATTTAAAAACGATAGGCAAAACAAGCAATCCTCACCTTTACGCGAGCTGCCAAAATGTACGTGGCATACATGAAATCCTTCGTGGTAAAGACGTGCTAAGTTATCATAGCCTTCACCAATGTCTGCCACATCGCTTTTGCGCTCCTCATTTTGTATCGCTTCATTTGATTGCAATTCATCTAAGCGCGCACGTAGGTGAAGATTTTCTGCTTGAAGTGTTTGATGTTCTTCCATCATATGTGCAACAAACTGTTTTAAATAGTTAAATTGCTCTTGTATCGCTTCAAGCTGTTGTTCGAATTCCATAACGGTATTTAAGAAATTACGGTCCTTCACTCAAGCCACCCCATTAAATCTTTATCTTTATTCAGTTGAAGTTTATCACCTTTATCAATTACCCCATTGCATCCAGCTTTTAAATGAGCTATCGAATCTAGACTCACTTACTCTACGACGCATGTAATCTATATAAGATTTCCCTCAGATTGCAATAGTTCTTCAAGCGTATACTCTACTGCTCGCTCTTGCTCCTGTAAATAAACTTGAATTATACGCTCTAACACATTCAAGCCTATTACTTTTCCGATGCCATCTGGCGTCATTGTTGAATCGCCAATATCCGGCATTCCTTCTTTTGCTGTCTCATACTCATCATTCTCATATTTCAAACAACACATTAAACGACCGCAAAGTCCTGAAATTTTCGTCGGATTTAATGATAAGTTTTGATCCTTCGCCATTTTAATGGATACCGGATCAAAATCACCTAAAAACGTTGAACAACACAGCATTCGTCCACATGGACCAATTCCACCTAATAGTTTTGCCTCGTCGCGAACACCTATTTGACGTAGCTCAATACGCGTACGGAAAACAGATGCAAGATCTTTTACAAGCTCACGAAAATCGACTCGCCCCTCCGCAGTAAAATAGAAAATAATTTTATTGCGATCAAACGTATATTCCACATCGACAAGCTTCATATCTAAGCTATGCTCGATAATTTTAGCATTTGCTAAATCAAACGCGCGCTTTGCCTCCGTTTGATTTTCATCAACTTGAATACGATCACGCTCATCCGCTGGGCGTACAACCTGCTTTAATGGTAATACAACATCATTTTCTCCAACTTCCTTCGTCGGTATAATGACTTTACCATATTCAATGCCTCGCGCTGTTTCTACAATGACGTATTGATTTTCTACTAATTCGTACATTGCCGGATCGAAATAATATATTTTGCCCGCTTTTTTAAAACGAACACCAACTACATTATACAAATGTATACCCCTCCTGCAGATTCAGCATAAGCTGCTCCATCAACAACGTCCTATTCATATTACGTTGTAGCTGCTGTCTAGCTTGTAAAATTGCCTGCATTTGATTTGATAATTGCTCGTATGTCGTGTGTAAGGCTCTATCTTTAAAGGCTTGTAACATATCTGGGTAGGTACAAGCAGACTCCATATTTGCTTTTAATGCGACAATATCACGATAAGCAAATAGCAGTAAATCAAGCGCCTGCTCCATTTCGTTTCTTTCTTTAAAGGAAGGTAGCCACTCTTCATGCACAATTAACATCGCCTCATGGACATTTTTTCTGACAGCTTCTATTAATTTTAACACTGTTTTTCTCGCATGTGCAAATAGCTCATCTTTCGCTAAAAAAAGTGCTGTATCTAGTTCATTTGCTACCACACTTACTGTAGCTGCCATCGACTGTGTGACACCTTGCTCTACTAACCGCTGCACAATCACTTGTCGCGGTAGCTGTGAAAATTTTATATGCTGACAGCGTGAACGTATTGTCGGTAGCATCGACTGGATTTGCTCCGTCAATAAAATCGCAATAACATCACCATCGGGCTCCTCTAAAAATTTAAGCAATGTATTTGCAGAGGCTGTATTTAATTTATCTGCATGATGTAGTACATAAATTTTCCTACCTGCCTCCGCTGCTGTCATTGTCATTTCAGAAATAAGCTCCCTCACTTGATCGACTTTAATAAATTGTCCATCAGGCTCTATTTGTCGAATATTTGGATGATTGCCCGAATCTACTCTTAAACAATTTCGACATGTTTCACATGGAACATTATTCGACACGTTTTCGCATAATAAAAGCTTTACAAAAAACTGCATAACAGCTCTTTTTCCACTACCTTTTTCACCATCAAAAATATAAGCATGAACCATCCTATTTTTCTCGTAAACTGTTTGAATTTGCTTTATAACTACAGGCTGTAGCATTTCTAGCTCATTCATATTATGTGCCATTTGCTTCACCTTTTCACATCTTCAAATTTCTCCAGCTTTCATAGAAAGCTTGTTGAATCAACTATGCATCGGCTAAATCTCGTCCAGACGTTTTTCTGACTTTTTATCCATGTTAGAAAAAAGCCCGTGTCATGTGGTGGAGACACGGGTTTTACATATATAGATTAATTAATAATCCTTTAATTTCACCTATTTTAGCCAATAGGTCAATTGTTTCCTTTTCTTCATCTAATAAATCCTGTGCTAATTCAACTAGACGCTCATCGATTGTTTCGATAATTTTTAAACGACGCCCTTCACCAAAGCGATTCCACGTATGTGATTGCTTCATTTCAAGACCATAATCAACAGCTTCCTGCAAAAAACGCTTAATCAACATTTTATAACGTGTCAACTCACGTAAATTACGGGATCTTGCTACGCGCTCCCCTGCTGCTGAAATATCACCAAGCAAACGTGTTAACTGGTCTGTTTGCATTTTGGTTCCTTGTTTTACAACCATTTCTCCAAACCGATTAGCGCTTTGTGTTGTAGGCCGTAGTTCATTGCGATTGGTGTTTAGAACACGTAAATCTTGGTTGATTTTCAATGAATTCCCCTCCAGCGCCACTTCTATTTTAGTATCTTTTGTTTGGAATTAGAAATGATGGAATTGCTCAATTGGCAATACGAATACTGTAGCGCCACCAACTTCTACTTCAACAGGATACGGGATATAAGAGTCTGCATTGCCTCCCATCGGTGAAACTGGTGCTACCATTTGTTCTCGTGCTCGACAGTTTTCTCGAATAATATCTAAAAGCTTCGGTATCAACGAATCATCTGTACCAATCAAAAACGTTGTATTTCCTGAACGTAAAAATCCACCTGTACTCGCTAATTTTGTTGCTCGGAAATTATTTTTTGTTAATGCGTTCGATAAACGGTTGCTGTCTTGGTCTTGTACAACGGCCACTACTAATTTCATCCGCCCTCACCCCTTCAATAAAATTGATAGTACTATTATAGCACAACACAGTCATGCAATTCATTTACTTTTAAACTATAACCTCTTTTAAAATTTCCCAAACATCCTCAATTACTTCCTCCAAAGGCTTTGAGGCTTCTACTATGCGAATTCGTTCTGGATAACGACGCAGTACCTCTTCATAACCAGCATACACTTTCTCATGAAACACTAAACTTTCAGCATCTAAACGATTAATTTCATCTGAACGATTTGCTTGAATGCGTGTCAATCCGATGTGAGGCTGTAAATCAAAGAACAATGTTAAATCAGGCATTCTTTTCCCTATGGCAAACTCGTTAATACTGAGTACTTCATCCACGCCAAGCTCTCTAGCATAGCCCTGATATGCAAGCGAAGAATCAATAAAACGATCGCATAATACATGCTTTCCCGCTTGCAGTGCAGGTATAATTTTTTCATAAAAATGCTGGCTGCGCGCTGCAGCATAAAGCAATGCCTCCGTATGTGCATCCATTTCCTTATATGCTGGATTTAAAATAACTTCCCGTATATTTTCAGCAATGCGAATACCACCTGGCTCCCTCGTTGCTAAAAAATTTACCTTTTGTTGCTCTAGGCGTTGTACAATTTCCTTCAGCACAGACGTTTTTCCTGCCCCATCTGGCCCTTCGAACGTAATAAATAAATTGCTTACCATGTTGTTATATTCCTCCAACTACTGCTTTATGACATAAATTCGTTTTTTATTTAATTGATGGTTCCCTTGAAATGTTGCGCCTATCGCCAATAATTCCTCTAGCTGACTTAGTTTTGCGACCGTAATTTTTTCTCCAGGTATAAACAATGGAATCCCCGGTGGATACGGAATAATCATGGATGCTGCTACCCTTCCTATTGCGCGCATATAAGGTATCCATTCTTTCTCTAGCTGCTCTACCTCTCCAAATTGATATTCTGGTGTCACGATTTTCGTTAAACTAAATTGCTCACTTAATTTTGGTAAAACCTCTTGCTCTGTTGTTCGCAGCGTTGCTATGGCTTCTTTTATACGTATACGCATATCCGCAAATGGATATGCCTCTCCTCTTTTTAGAAGCGGTAAAATGGCGAGCACTTGCTCTGCATCTGCAAGCTCTACATATAACTGATGTCGCTCCAGTTGCTCCTTTAATTGAAAGCCTGTATATCCGTGAACACGCAACAACAATTTTAAAGGGTCATCCACCTCAATAACTGTCAGCGCATCAATTGCTCGTAAAGACTCTATCCATTGCGCTCGCTTCTCCTTTAAATAATGCGCATCCGCTTCAATATACGTGCTAACATAATGCCTTGCATCATCCAAAGAGGCAAGCAATAAATAGGAGGGGCTACTCGATTGTAGCATGCGTAAATAGCGATTCACTTTATCCACTTCTACAAGAGCTGATTTCACATGTAAGAATGAAGCCATCGTCATGGCAGGCAATGTTTTATGAGCCGAGTGTACAACAATATCCGCACCTAATGCTAAAGCCGACATTGGAAAACTTTCACTCGCAACAAAATGCGCACCATGCGCTTCATCTACAAGTACTGGAATTTTATATGTATGACATAAATCAATAATCGCCTTTAATTGTGTTGTTACGATTCCATAATACGTAGGTGATGTTAAAATAACTGCTTTAATATCTTGAAAATGCTGTAATGCTTCTTTCACTATATCTAAATGAATATGTGTAGCTGTACATGTTTGCTCGTCCCATTCTGGTGCTAAATAAACAGGTTGTGCCCCAACAAGCTCCAGTGCATGGAAAATGGATTTATGTGCATTACGCTGAACAAGAACTGTATCACCTTTTTGGCATGTTGCATAAACCATCGCTAAATTCCCAACGGTCGAGCCGTTCACTAAAAAAAAGCTTCGGTCTGCCTCGTATGTTTGACATAGCAACTCCTCTGCCTGGGCAATTGCCTCCTCTGGCTGATGGAAATCGTCCAATCCAGTCAACTCCGTTACATCATAGCGCAAAGTTGGCAGCATTTCACTTGGTAAATTTGAAATACTGCCATTTTTATGCCCTGGCACATGCAGAGAATACGGCTCCTGCTCAATAAATTTTTGTAAAGCTTCCACAAGCGGGCGCTCTCGTTTCATCTTCCTTCACCCCGTTCATATTCCTGCTCTCATTATACATGAAAAAGAGCATGGGGAATGACCCCATGCTCTAGATAATAAATAATATACAGCTAAACGCTATCAACAAATAACAAGTACGATAAACAATCATTTTATAACGCCAGTTTTCAGCACCGTGGCGAGCTTCTAACCACAATTTTAACCCCCCACTTATAATTACAGTAGCGAAAAAGTTAAATACAAGTGGATTTTTTATAACGATGAATGGAACAATAATAATTAACATCATTACTATATCTATGACATATTGTAACTTCATTGAATATAAAGGGAGTTTCTTCCCATCATGTCCTTGTGGTCTTATCTTTTTTTCAACTGCCCATAATAAACACATACTGATAATTAAAATAATATATCCTGTACTGCGAAAATCACGTTCAGTAATAAGGAAAACTAGCCCTGCCATTGTATCATATAAATTATGATTATCTAAAATGTACCATTCCCCATTCATATCGCCAAGATGCATATCTTCTCCCCAATTAATAAAGTACTTCTCCATTACCCCATTTTCGTATGTTAATTGCACCGTATATGTAATATCAGGAACGTTTGACAACGTAATTGGCTTCATTTCATGTAAAGCTTGCTCAAAGCTATCAAGCAGTGAAGGGCTTGTTATATTTTTTACATTCCAACGATAAATGGAGCTAGGATTCCCCTCTCCTAACGTTCCTAAAATTTGCACAATATCATTGGATTTAAGCGCTGTTCGCTCAGATGGATGGATTGGCATCGTAATAAACAATAAGCAAGCAATTAATACAATGACTGGGGGCAATACAATTGGTAATAAATGAGGTCTTCTTTTTTGTAATCGTTTTTCAATCAAACGATATTGCTGCTCCTTCTTTTCTTCACTAGGCTTTACAGCTAATTGTTTAAAATCAAACATCCGCTTCCCTCCCCATATTACCACGCAACGATTTTAAGCCTTGCGCTGTATAATTCTTCACTTGCACCTCTGACAACTCCAAATAATGAGCCACCTCTTTCACTGATAGTTCTTCAATATAACGAAGAATAATCACTTCTCGATAATTTACTTTAATTTTTGCTAATGCTCTATACAGTTCCTGTACTTCCTGCGAACGTAATAATAACTCCTCGGGTAAAAGTGCCTCATCTTCATAATCTGTTTTAGTTAAAGGCAACCATTTTAATAGCTGCTTTCGCCTAAAATAGTCATATACTAAATTCCGAGCGATTCGGATAAGTAATGCTTTTTCATTTCGTACATGCTTTGTATGATAATAGCGGATAAATGTTTCCTGAACAAAATCATCCACAATCGCAGGATTTGTAGTTAAAAAGAGTATGTATTGATAAATTGCTTCATAGTGTTGCTCATATATATCCTGCACGCACATCCCCTCCTCTTATAATTAAAGACGAATAAACTTCGTATTGGAATTAGTAAAAATATAAATATTTTATGTATCTGTAGAAAAGGAGGAGGTTAGGGCAAGTATGGCGGATTTCTTTATTGTCATATAAGTAGATTTTGAAGGTTATTGAAAGGCTGTGATACTATAACGGTAAGCTTCTCCCTTTCCGTAGGTCATTTCAAGCTTTTATTAGCATGTTACAGGAAAGCTTTAATTCCATTGATATTTTGTTTTACAAAGGCATTATCTATATTGTTTTATCTCTACTTTTAGTAACTGTTGGTTCTAGCTGATAGTTTAAATTTATTTATAATAGGCTCCCAGCGGTTCGTTATTCCATGCTTTTCGAAGTTTATTCCATGTTTTTATGAGTTTATTCCACGTTTTTCAACTTTTATTCCATGTTTTCTGAGATTTATTCCATGTTCGCTCTTTTTCTTCTTGGTAACTTCTGCACTTGACTACTGATATTCTTCAGTGGTTTTTGGTTGCGAAGCAATGTCCTACTCTCACAAGGAGCGCCCCCAACTACCAGCGGCACTTCAACGCAGCACAGCTGAGCCGCGGATTCCTTCGTTGCCCGCGTCGCTTGCGGTGCTCATGTGCGATGCACATTCCGCTCCGCGCTCCTTGGCGCCTCGGACTCCTTGCTCTTCTGCACTGCTTGAGCTTGTATTCGATTAAAAGTGTTTGCAATTGTTTGCCTCCGATTACGCACCGAGCTGACCTTCGGTCTTTGGTAGTTGGGGGCTTCTTTTCCATATAAAAAAACCACTGATTCCTCAGTGGTTTTGATTGCGAAGCAATGTCCTACTCTCACAGGGGGCACCCCCAACTACCATTGGCACTTCAACGCAGTACAGCTGAGCCGCGGATTCCTTCGTTGCCCGCGTCGCTTGCGGTGCTCATGTGCCATGCACATTCCGCTCCGCGCTCCTTAACGCCTCGGACTCCTTGCTCTTCTGCACTGCTTGAGCTTGTATTCGATTAAAAGTGTTTGCAATTGTTTGCTTGCGATTACGCGCCGAGCTGACCTTCGGTCTTTGGTAGTTGGGGGCTTCTTTTCCATATAAAAAAACCACTGATTCCTCAGTGGTTTTGATTGCGAAGCAATGTCCTACTCTCACAGGGGGAAGCCCCCAACTACCATCGGCGCTAAAGAGCTTAACTTCCGTGTTCGGTATGGGAACGGGTGTGACCTCTTTGCCATCATTA